>JAJRTM010000234.1 GCA_024278285.1 Planctomycetota bacterium | reverse complement strand
AGCATTTTGAAACAGGTCTCTTTGGATTTGTTGAACCAGATATCGTTCAGGAAGAGACAAAATGGAACGGTGTTCCTGAGAATGAAACCATTGACGATGAGAGTATTGAGCCACTCAAACATCGTATCCTTGAATATCTTTCAGCAAATGTCGGCTCCGTGAGCCTGAGCGACATTCGCAGTGACATCGGTTTCCCGAAAATTGACGCTGATGATCCGCTTGCCAATCCGGTCAATCGTGCGTTGGTGGCATTGGAGCGTACTGGCAATGTTTCGGTAATTGAAACAGATTTTGGTGAACCGAGTTTTCTGTTTCAGAAGCCACTTTATTTGCGTCCTGATCGCCAAGAAAACTTTGATGGCAAGCCTTTCTTTGATTGGCCTGATCCGGATGAAGATCGTGATACATTGACAGTAGATCGTGTTGGCAACAACGGTGATGGCGGCGAGCATCGCTTTACCGTCAAACGGGGCGATACCGTGGAAGCCTTCTTCAGTAAAGACAAGCAGGAAATTGGAAAGGTCGTTGGTATCTCACATGCCAACCGTGAAGTTCGAGTCGCGTTCAGGGAAGGGAGTGAGGGGACATGGTTCGCCATTGGTAGTGTTTACCCTGCGTTAGAAGCAACACCTGACAAAGATAATTCAGTTCCACTTTCAGATGCCATTGAGCAAGTCAATCAGGCAAACACCCCTCAAGAAAAGGAATGGGGCGAAGCAGACCGCGTTGCGTTATCGAATCAGGACTCATCAAGCCAGGACTCCGTTGATGTCTTGGTTCCTGATCCCCATGTAGAAAATGTGGAATCACTCACAGACAATCACCGGCTTTATACTCTCGATGACTTTCAAGCATTTCTGCAACGCATCGATTCCGGTGAGATTTCGGCTTCTGATTTGAAAGCAGATTTCTCTCGGCTCACTTCCAGTAGGAGAGAATTGATTCATGATCTGGTTTCCTACAAGAACGCCAAAGGGTTAAAAGTTCTGGCTTACCAATTTGGCAGCTACGATGCCAAACGAAACACGAAACAACAAAATGCAGAATCAATCGTTCGTTCCATGATGATGACTTACACGCTCAAAAACAGTGTGACCTATCAACCCTTCTCAGGAGAAACTTACGAAGAGGCGATCATCAAAGTTGTTGAATCAATCACCGATGAGCAAATTCAGCAGCAAGTCAAAGAGAAACAAGAAAAAGCAGCCCAGGTTGAAAAATCACTCACCAACCCAGAGACCTTTCAGGAATTCAGGCTGTTCGTGCAAAGCAAAGGTGAAGGTGAACTGAGTCATGAGCAGTTGATTCGCTACGACAAGCTCCGAGCAGAACAGACACGTTTGCAACGTGCCAACAAAAAAACTGCAACCGTCGAACAATTCAACGGCGATATTGCCAATTTGCAAATCACGATCAAAGAAGGCTATCACACTCGCCAGGAAATCCCGCTCTGGATCTGTCAGCTAAGCGAACGAATCGACCGAGCCACTTTCACTGATCTGAAAATCAAAGCCAAGCAACTCGGTGGTTGGTGGTCAAGTTTCAAGAAGGCTGATGCAGGCTTTCAGTTCAAATCTGAAGAATCCGCACAGAAATTCCAATCCCTTTTGCAAGGTGATGCAGATCGCAGTGATGAACTGGCAGAACGCAAAACTCGCAAGATAGAAACAGCTAGCGAGCGACTTCTGCAACTGGCTGATGACCTTGAACAGTCCGCGAACGAATCATTGCATCAAGATCGGCAGACAAACACAGTGCGACGCTCAGAGATGGCAGCCGGGATTCGTGGTCGGGCTTATGTCGATATTGCCTTTGCTGGAACGATGCGTAGCCTGGCTGGTGATCTTGCTTCGGGAGAAGCAATTTACCTCGATGGCATCAGAGTCAAAACACAATTGCAAACGCTTATTGATGTTTTGCGCCGTGCCAAGCGAACCCGAAACGATTTACTCCTCAAAGAAAAAGGAGAACTCGGCGTCTGGGAACGTCACAACGCCGTTGAAAACCTCGATAACCGACCGATGACTCTCGAAGATGCTGACTTTGCAGAATACCCGTATCCGCACATCTACAAACGAAATCTCGAAGAGGTGATCCAGAAAGCACTGCATCGTAAAGGTGTCATGCAACGAGCCAGGAAAATGCAAAAACAGATTGCCAGAGAACCCGAGTTCATACATTTCAAAGAAGAATACGAGATCATACAGTTCGCTGACTTCTGCACTCGCTGCAAAGATGCCGGCATCGATGTCCAATGGCTCGAATCATCACTTGACGACTACAAACGGCTCCACGCAGCCAATATCTACACGCTCCCCGAACTCCGCATGGCTCTGCGCGAACTGGTGCCTCACCTGCAAACCAGGCAAGAAGATGATCCCGTTCTTAAAGCAGAGCAAGCACTGGTTGGCAAAAAACTCGACGGCTTCTTCCCCACCCCCAGGCCAATCATTTCCCAAATGCTTGAACTGGCAGATATTCAGACTGGAGATCGTATTCTCGAACCATCAGCCGGCAAAGGGGACATCCTCGACATGATCCGTTTGCATCACCCCGAAAACGAAGTCGCCGCAATCGAACAAAACGGCACCCTCTTCGACATTCTCGAAGCCAAAGGCCACGCCGTGGAACGAGCAGACTTTCTGGAACACCGAGGCGAATACAACCGCATTATCATGAATCCACCTTTTGCTAAAGGAGCAGACATCGAACACGTCCGTCACGCCCACGATCTTCTCGCTACCAATGGCAAACTAATCGCTATCATGTCCGAAGGCCCCTTCTTCCGCAGTGACAACCAGTCAACACAATTCCGCGATTGGCTCGATGATCTCGGTGGCGAATCCAAACAACTCCCCGAAGACGCCTTCAACAACGCAGAAGCCTTCCGCAAAACGGGAGTTCGCACACGAATTGTGACCATTACGAAATAATTCATGGATTTTCTTGCGAAGAAAACTTCTTCGCTCCACTTTGCAAAGCTCGCACCTCAGTTTTCCAACGATACGTTTGCAACACATTCATTTGTTGATTCTGTAGATGTAAATTGAATATCCTGCTCTAGCAACCGGTTTCATACTACGAAAGTATTCATAAACAGGCTCATCATTTCCGAAGTAATGGTAGCCATACAGGTAGTTAACGCTCACAGCATACCAGCCTGGAGGCATGTTCTGGATATCCCAATTAGATGAAAGATCCTGTTTCGGTACTCTACTGCACTCGATGCCAGCAGTTGATGGGGCAATATCCCATTCAGGAAAGTATGCCACGTGCAAAGGGCGGGCGTCTGGATTATCGTCATACCACTTTTTTAGAAATAGTAAATCCTGGCCCCAATCAACATTGGAATCGACAAGATGACGAGGGCCTCCAACCGGGCCTCCCGCAGCTATATTAAAAAATGACATAGAGTGAGGAAGGATTAACGATGCCTCAATAATTCCAAGTAGCAGCAATCCGCTGACAAGCGAAGCTGACAAAACTCCATTTTTGAAACGACAGATTATGCGGCTTGTGAAAATATAAATGAACGGCATTGCGGGAAGTGCATATCGAACATATCGGTTAAATCCGGTTTGAGAACTGATCAATAACAGAATAAATACTGCTGGGAGAAGAAGGATTAACTCGTTAAGTAGCGAGGTGTTTTTGACTTTTCGAAAAGATACAATCGCTTGAAAAAATGCGTAAAATATCAATCCCAAAAATCCAATTGGCGTTTTGACTAAAAGGCCATACAAATAATAATACCACCATCCGCCTTTTTTTTGCTCTCCACGCAAATAAGACCATTTCCCTCGCTCGAAGTCACATTTTTGCACATCGATTCCACGCACGTAATTAGCAGGCAAGGGGACGGGTAAGTTTCCCGCAATCGTTCCGGCAAAACGGTTTGCTCCATTTTGTGGCATGTCTTTGCCACTTAATGATTTGCTTATAAACGCAAATTTTCCAAGAGGAGTAAAACTCCCTTCAAATCCATACCCAAGATTAAGAATATAAACGCCAAGGAGCAGAATGGTTACCAGTTGACGACCAGATGCAAGCGGTTGTGGCTTATCTGGTTGCGGACGGAACATGAGAATCACAGTCCACAATACCGGATATAAAATCAGGAAAAATATCCATGTGGACTTGGTAAGCAATGCCAGTCCCAGTGTTGCACCTGCTAGTGCCGCTCTTCTCCAGGTTGAGTTCTCTAGCCATTTCCAGAATATCCATGCCGCAAGCACTCCAGTCGAAGCTGAAGCTGCATCTGGAGTCATAGACGCTCCCCAGGCAATAAAATTCGGACAAAACGCGTACATCAACAATGCAACCAGGCCAGATCTCCAGCCATATAATTCTGAAGCCCAACGATACGACACAATACATCCCAGCACAGAAAATGGAATGCAGGCAAAGCGGGCTAGACTAAAATACCAAAACGTGTTGAAGCCGTTGTTCTTAACAAAATCTTTCCCGACCCAGAATTCTGACCGTGAGTAGGGGCTGTCTTTCCAGTTGGACCAATCCCGCTCAGCTCCAGCAAGCATCACAGGGACTGCTGCGACCATTCGCACAAGTGGTGGATTGACTCGATACAGGTCAAATCTACCATATTCCCAGTGACTAATCCCCGAGGGTAAATGTGCCAACTCATCAATATTCGGACTATTGACAGACGAAATCCAGGTGAGGATTCCTATGTGAACGGTGACTATTATTACAACGACAGCTGTAAGCCATCGGGGGCGTAGCTCTTTACTCATGAATATTCTTGATTATAGACAAAAACCTCGGTTGACACACAATCCCCCCCCATTGTACAATTTTCAAAGAGTGTTCTCTAGTCCACATGGTCATGATGGACTACTTATTTGGGTTCACGTATTCTAGATAGCAAGAAGCGAATTGTGGAGTTTTCTAATATGAATCAATTATCAAAACCAAGGAGTTTGCAAATGTCACGCCTGTTGTGCCTCGTTTCTCTATATTCACTGCTTCTTTGCTCAGATGTCTCAGGACAAACGTACGAGGCCCACACTCCACCTACGATTGATGCTATTGAGCATCACACCTACGAAATCGCCCCAGAGGGCACTGAGCGAACAAACATTGGGATAGGTGAGCGAGTGTTTCTATCCTTGGACGAGAGCACCTGGAGCGATAAAGACAAAAAAAATGATTCGACTGAAACAATCGTCGATGACACCCCCAAGGCTCCAGATTGGTCGGTCGGGTCAGGCCCTGGTGAATTTGGGAAAATCTCGCCGACGTCTGGCTGGGATGTCGTCTACACTGCAGCAATTAAGAGCACTGCATACACTGCGGCAGTCGTCGCTAAAATTGATGATTCTTCCCTTGGAGATGACGCCCCAATCTTTAAAACGGTTAATTTCGCTGTAAAGAGACCCAAGGGTTGCAAGGCAATTGGCGTATACGCTGATAATTTACTAGGTGGTTCAGATGGTCCACCTAACGAAAGAATGGGACATTTCACACAAATAACCGTGCAGATACTGCCAAATGACGTTAACTTCTCTAAGGTTAAATTTCGAGAAAATATTCCCGCACATAATTTGGACGGAAATTGGCCAGACTTGTCACTCGAATTCAAACCACTTGATCAACCTGAGTTTAATGTTAATAACGATCTCTTTAGCCCAAACCTAGCTGTCGATAATTGTTTATCGCCATATCGCGCAATAAGCAAGCTTATTCCTGACGGTGGTGGAGCGCCGCAGGCTGTAACATTTGAAATTGATGTTCCACTTGAATTTAAGGCAGGTGATAAGGCAAGTGATTGGACATATTTCGGCACTAACACTCATCACCGAATCTTCAACGCTGATGGAAGCTCCAATGCCAAGCTTACAGGGACAGATGGTTCATCAGCAACAGGAGCTACTCAGGGACCATTTAAAAATTAGCATGCAAGCTATGCCTGTGACCTCTACCACCAAACAAATCGTCAGGGAATTTTATGACTTTTGCGGTTAAAGATTCTATTCTTCTACTTGTTTTCATGCTTATTGCTCCAGCAGGCATTGCAGCATCAGACGCCCCGTTCGATTTTGACCACAGATTAAATGAAATCAAACGGGCTCGAAGTGGAAGGAGTACTGATTACACCATTCCAGAAACTTCGGCAGAACGATTACTCGAAGAAAACTTATCGCCTTCCCAGCGGGGCTTAGTACACTATGAGGTCGCACACATTTATGCGCAAACCGGCCACCAAAACCCAGAGCGATTACAATTTCATATTGCACAGGCGCTGAAGTACCCACTCGATCTAGAATTGCAACTTCGCCTCCATATGTATGCTGGTGACTCGCTCGGGATCAACGAGCAGTTAACCCCTGATGAGCAACGTAAGCAAGCCATGGAAGCCTATTTGACAGGCATGAAGGCTGGTAGCGTTTTAGAATTGAAGCCTGGGAATGTCTTGGAATTCTCTATCACAGAGCCCGAGCTGCCCAAATTGCTTAACACTATTTCCAGCAGCTCTTCCCAGACTGATGAGGAGCGGGCGAACCGTATTAAGATAATGGAGGAATACGAGGAAGCTAAAATACAGCACGAGTTACTCTTTTTGGTGAAGGTTCTGGAATGGCAAATTGCTGGCCTTCACAAGAGAAAGCCGTATGACTTGGAGGGGTTGAAAGCAAGACTTGCAGCTCATGGCGATCCGGAAGCGACTCAGCGCATTGTCACGCATGTAGAGCAGCACATGGCCGAGCATCCAATGGCTTCACCGGATTTACCTTTTCCCAATGCCCCACAAGAGACCCCTTCGTCTTTTCCTCGGCGATTAATTGTTATATTGAATCTGGTGGCTCTGATGGTTTTTATCGTGTTGTACATCATCAAGAGAACAGGCAAGAAAAAGAATAACGAAACAAAGGCAACAGAGTCTTAGTCTTGTCGGTAAACTGGAGAAAAAGACTCTACTTCAGTTCTATTCGTGCTGGTTGCTTGCGACGAACATCTTGTCAAACTTTACCGGTTTTGGATTCCAGAAACGGTATTGCATCAGAGTGCTTATTGCATGAAACCCATCTTGCACTAATCGTAACTTCTTCCCTTCAACAACTGATCTTGGAGAGTACGACACTTCAACTTCTGTCACCATAAGCCCCATGCGCGATGCCTTAGCAATCACCTCGTAACAGAACTCAAATCGTTGGCATTTTAATCCCATTGCAAGTAGGTCAGAATGCTTGAGCACCTTAAAGCAGCATGCTGCATCTGAAAGATCGTAGCCATAGAGCAACCTCACAAGCTTATTCAGTATCCGGACACCAAAGCGATGGTAAGAGAGTTGATTCTTATCGGGATACTTTCGTGAACCAATAACAAATTCAGTCTGATCGTTAATAAGAGGTTCAATTAGTTGTGGATAATCAGATGGCAATACTTCCAAGTCTGCATCTTGAATGACAACATATTTACCTGATGCAACATTCAACCCAGAACGAATTGCTGTCCCTTTTCCGAGATTCTGCTCGTGCTCAAGCCAAATAATTCGAGCCGTTTGTTTGTTCAACGCTTCCACTGAGTCGATCCATGAAGCGATCATTTCTCTAGTGCCATCACTCGATCCATCGTCCACAAGAATAATCTCTTTGCAAGTGCCCTCTTCGGCTACCTGAGTCAGCACACTCAATAGTGTTGCCTGCTCATTGAAGGTTGGAATAATCACTGACAGCAATGGATTTTCCGCGATACTGATGTCCTGATTGAAAATCTCCAGATTGATCTTGATATGTTTCATTTTTCACCGAAGCGACAATAAAGACTCAGCAATTTTCAGACACGGATCGCAATGTTTTTTTTGTAAAGAAACAGCAGGAATAGCCAGAGTAGTGCAATTTCGGCAAAAGCTGTTGCAAATGGAGCCGTTGCTCCAAGTAACAGTGCCACATCGCCTCCCGTTAACATTAATGCGATTCCATTCAAAGGAATTAATCGCAGGATCATAAATGCCATGAGGAGATTTCGCCCAACAACAACAAATGGAAACAGCAGTCGTTTCCACTGGAGGACTTCGCCAATGTAGTAACAACAGGCGAGCAAAACGGAGCCGATACCAGCAGTGACCATCACATACGAAGAGGTCCAGAGTGGTTTGTTAATGGGGAATACCATATCCCACATTGCTCCAATGTTGATCGCAATTAGTCCGCCTGCGAATAACCAGACAACTTTTTCTCCTGGCCGTTTATTGCTTAACAGCAGGTCTCCCCATAGCAAACCCACAATTGCACTGCCAATTGCAGGAAGAGTTGACAGGATGCCCTCGGGATCCCAGGAACCGTAATAAAGTCGTCCTGGAATAATTTTTGAATCGAGCCATGCTGCAAGATTATTGCCAAACGAATAATCTCCAGCGACACCACCAGGAACAGGCACCAAAGCCATGATTCCCCAATACGCCAAAAGCAGTGCAGCAAGCAAGAAGCACCTTTGCTTAACTCCCGTATACACATAAATCAGCGAGACAATCAAGTAGCAAATCGCCATCCGCTGAAGAATTCCGCAAAGGCGAATATTCGGCCATGCTTCTGAAAAGCCTCCGTTGTAAAGAAAGCCAAGTAAAAACAAGGCAGCGGAACGACGAATTATTTTCGAATAGAGTTCCCCTCTCTGAGAAGAATCATTACGCAGTCGCTTTAGAGATAGCCGTGCAGAAAGCCCCAAAAGCATGATGAACCCTGCGAACCTGAAGTCAGTCCAGGTAAGACCATGCCAGGCTGAATGATGCAACTGCGAGGTTATTGAATCTTTGATCGGTCCATTGGGCAAAGTCTGGACCGCAGATACCAGAGGCCATCCCACTATCATCATTGCCATGACGATACCGCGAAAAGCGTCTACTGAGATCAGCCTTTCGCTTATACTTGTTCTCATTGTGTCTATTTTCAATTGATCACTGGATTCATGCAAGATGATATCGACCGCATGTGCAGCACATTGGAAACGATGGTACTAAGAAGGGAGCCTTCTATCTATGATGTAAGATGAAGTTCCCTAAAAAAGCAGGCTATTGAGATCTAGAGATTGCCCCAGTCTGTTTTTATCAAGCGAGATCGTCTGCACTCTTCTTTCGCCTCCAGGCTGGTAAAGAATTCGAGATCTGCGGCTCTTTTTTCCACATCTGGGGGATTGATAGTGCTATCAACGACAGAGCAATGGGCAGCAATTTCCGAAACGCCAACGGGCAGGTTGCGGAGTTGTTGCAGGAAGTATTCTCGCTTTTTATCAGGAGCAATCGAGTAGTTGGCGGACTCGATAAAATCCAGAACGGGAAAACCTTTTGAATCCAGGATTTTCAATTGCTCCCTATAAACTTGCAGAAGCTCGGGATTTCTTGCAACCCTGGCTGGAGGCGTGCGGCAAAAGCGGATAGGGAGATTGAACTCTATTCCTAACTGGACATACAAACGCAACAACTCAGGGCTTTGAAACATCACCCACATATGGTGATCAATATGCGAGATTGGAATCCCGGCCTGTTTCGCCCGGTTAATTTGTGCTTGCAGTTCTTGGTGAACCTCTTCGATTTTGAGATTACGATCCGGCCAAAACGGGAAAATCCCGTCTTCATCAACCAAAGACGGGACAGCCTCTTTTCCTAAGATCGGCCCCCAGGGTTGCTCACGCAAATCGCACGTTAAAACCAGATGCACTCCGTAATCAAACTGGGGGTGATCGACAGCGAATTCAGCAAACTCATCAAACGCCGGGCAGCAGGTCATCATGCTAGCCGAAGAAACAAGACCCTGCCGCATCGCCCGAATCATCCCAACATTAACAGCCCGGCACATCCCAGCATCATCACTGGTAATGATAACTTTGCGATCCGAATTAACCGAAGCAGATTCCCCTTGAAGACAACGAAAGCCAGCAACAATTGCAGGAGAGCCGCATAATAACCCAAGTACGTGTCGTCTTGTTAGAGGCAGTCTCAATGTATTTGAATTCCAGTCGTGCAATAGGGGCAGTAGAGGCTTAAGAGGCTTAAGAGCAAGGAATTGGAATTCGCGAAGTGAAGTTTTCAACAAACTGCCTAATCCAAGATTGGTATTTGTAAATCCCCAAGTGATGTCATCACGCGAATACTCTTTCTATTAGCTGTACCGGGAGGATGTGGTTGAGCAATTTCAAGTACAATATTACCGTCAACAGATTCAATTGACTGGATGATATCAATTGGGCTATCAATATCTTGTAACTCA
This sequence comes from Planctomycetota bacterium, assembly GCA_024278285.1. Taxonomy (GTDB): domain Bacteria; phylum Planctomycetota; class Planctomycetia; order Planctomycetales; family Planctomycetaceae; genus Rubinisphaera. Next base: position 2,338 of record JAJRTM010000234.1, on the reverse strand, counting down.
AGAATTGAGCTGGACACAGTTGATTTTTTTATAACAACAGTTAATGGCCAGTTACTTACCTCTTGAGTGTCAATGACACCTGGCTCGGCAACAATATCTCCTTTCACAACACCATTGATCAGTATATGCACCAACTCAGAGCCACTTGACTCCATCTCCACAGTAGCATACGAACGCACCTCACCTGCCTCCATGCCTAGCGAGTAAAGTCTTATTTGCTGGCCTCCGGATGCATCTGTTTTGAGTAATTCAGCGTGAATATTTGGAGAAAAAGCCACAATAGACTTCACTTTTACGGGAACGCCTTGCTCTCTGTTTTGGATGGTAATCGTTGTCTCAAACTCTGAGTCTTTGACAATTTGAATTTCGCATACTTCAGGGACAACAACGAATTGAGAAGCAACTTGAGCTTGAATAGAAAAACTAGTGCGTTTGAGTTGTTCATTTCCAATTTCAACATAGTCAACGAAAATGGACGTCTCCTGATCTCGAAAAGGAGGCATTGCAGAAAAGACAATAGGGACAATTAAATCTTGCCCTGGTTTCAGAGTATGAGGTAGTTTCAAAGCGTCAATCGAAGTACAATGACAACCAGGGGTAATTTTTGTTATTTCGTAAGATCGCGAACCTTGGTTGCTAATGATCATCTCTGTTTGTGCTTGTTTACCAGAGGCGATGATGCCAAGAGAAACACTTGCAGGAACACAAACTAAACTATCCTCTAAAGGAGAGAAATGGCCATATTTTTGCACACTGGAAAATAAAAAAAGAACTCCAAGACCAAATAAGCCCCAGGAAACAATATTAATTAATGTCTTATTAAACATTATATAAATCTTCTAGTGTAGGTCAGAATGAGTAAGTGAGGAAGTCGGTTTTATCTCTACAAAGGGAACCACAATCGAGAATTTCGGTCCCGTATTGAGCTGGTAGAACGAGTTGACCTCAACAAGCTTGCACCACGGATGAAGCAGCTAGCCTTTAGTGAGTGGCTGTCTTATTTCAATTGAGTAGAGGACCACGAAACGCCCAGTAACTTTTTGAATTAAATTTACGATCTCGAATTCCGCTTCCTTAACAACCGGGCCAAGGTACCAGTCTCTTTCAAGTAATCGGGAATATGGGCGTTTTACTTTTTCGATTGCCATTTGATAATTGTACACATAATTGGAGCGATACCCCGATACGTAATTATTAATGTCCTTTTCCAAATTACTTTTCAAATGTGAAAATTGATGCTCCGTGAGAGGGTAATAGAGTAAAGGATTTTTGGGCGATCTGGCAGATGTAAAGATTTGGTCTACACATTGCTTGGCAGTACTATTGGCCTTGTGGGCAACCGAATCTCGAACAATCAGTGATTTCTGGGCAGAGTCTTTGGTGCTACTCAAAAAATTGCGAAATGCATCCAATTGTGATTCATGGAGCCGTGCATGTGATGCATCTTTCGGGTAGGCAGTAGCCTTCAATACATGATAAATTCTCCACCTTAGATTTGTGATCGCAATCAATTGAACATAAGGGTCAGCATTGTTCAGATTAGGAGCGTAGCCAATAATCAATTCTACAACACCATCAGGGTTATCCAGAATTGCCTGGCAGTAATTGCTGTCCATCAACAAGATTGACTTTACTAGTGTCCTTATCTGCTCAGTTGGAAATTCAGAAAGGTTCACCCTCTCCTCTACTATTTGGAAGAAGGTCTCTAAAGCTTGGTTGACAATCTTATCTTTTTGTCGACCTGGTAATATAAGCCTGCGGTACTGGAGGGGTAAAGACTGCATGTCCTCTTGAGTTGTGGTGCGGTCATGAAACTTACGAATCGATGATATATCATGAAAGCATGTCAAATGATCATCATGCCCATTCTCAAGCATCCATCTGGAAAAATTTTGGTACTGTTTCCCAAACTTATTGCTTTTGTCTAGCAACGGGGCCTGTTTATTTAAGATTGTTCGCACGATTAAGTGATCATTAAGAAAATTTGACGCACTCAAAATAAGATCTTGCAAATTAATTAGGTTATTACGACTTAATCTCGACTTAGATTGAGAGATGTTATTTAACTCATTCCTAATTCGCCTGACATGGAGAATATCATTCTGGCTTCTGGCCACCAGTAATTCAGAATGGATACTCTTCAATCGTATTTTGGGAACATCAGCGATCCACTTCCAAAAATTGATACTCGAATGATCTAGTACTTTTTCCGACAGAGGTTTTTCAGAGTCAAGCAAAGAGCGAGATACGGCCAAGCTTTGAGCATTGCCACGATTTAAGGCTTTCAAAGCAACCCGATGTTTCCCCTTGTCTTGCTCTACCAATAATTTCACTCCGT
>JAJRTM010000233.1 GCA_024278285.1 Planctomycetota bacterium | reverse complement strand
TTAGTAACTTATCAACGAAATGCTTCACAAAGTGGCAAGATATTTTAAGAGAATTGGGTAACCCAAACTCTTTCAGGGAAGGGCTAACCGATGTGCCGCTTGCCACTAAGATTTATGTGTTTCTGCTAGAGAGTCAATTCATAATCTTTTTCTTCCAGGAAATTTTGAAGTTTTTCCAAAGATCGGTGCAACAATTGCCTGACTCTCTCTGTGCTAATTCCGAGTGAGAGGCCAATTTCGCGGAAGGTTTTGGGAGAAGACTCGGTATTGAATAGCCCAAAACGTTCGCTGATGATTATTTGATCTCGGTGCGAAAGTTTGTCGATGACTGAACCAAGTAAACCGTACACATGAGTTTGAGTTGTTTGCGATGTCCGCCTGCCTGCTCGCTCATCGGAACAAGATTCGAAATACCCGGTATCACCAGAAACAAATTTTTGATAATGCTTTCGAGTTTTTCCTGTGACTCGATACAAATGGTTTCTTACCGCCCAGGTGGCGTAGGTGCTGAATCGTGTTCCCCGCTCAAAATCGAAAATCTCAACAGAACGAATTAATGGAACTGTTCCCTGTGCAAATAAATCCTCCAACGGATTGTTAACATCAACTAATTTCTTGGCGATCGAAATAACCAGACGTAAATTGGCTGTGATGATGTAATTTCGAATCATTAGAGCTTCCTGCAGATAATTATGGAGCGTTGAAATTTTTAATTTTGAGTTTTTACTCAATCTTTTTTTCGACGATTGCGGAACCTCTTTGCGAACCTGCTCGGCCAAGTACTTCAAATAATTCATCTTTCGGAAAAGATGATGTTCCTGCTCAGCAGTTAGCAGTTCAGCGATATAAAGGCAGGCAAACGCATCTGGAGTACCCGCCGGAACGGAAGATGGCTGAGGCTGATCACGATTGAGATTGATCTGTTCTAACCCCGGCGCAGGATCAAGAAAACCGACGACACGCTCGGGAGTTGCGAAGTCGTTCCCACAGATCAATTCAATGGGCAAATCCAAATTCACCTCTTTGAGCGTTGTAGAGGCTGCATCTTGAGCAAACATTATCCGGCTCTCCTCACACGGTGTACCCAGAATTTACAAAGGGATAAAACGCCTGGAAAACAAGCCAGGCTTTCCCGCTCGATGAATGTGGTTTCCATGATCATTACTCTCTGATTCACCAGTACTATTAACGGTCAATTTCTTTGCGTCGTTCGCAAATTTCAAGAAGAATCGGTTTTGATTTGGCTGTCAAAACAAACCAGCCGTGCTGAGAACTCTGTATTATGTATTGAAATATCAGTGCAATTTGTGTCAGACTGGAATGCCTAATCTACGATTTCCTTAAAATATCCTGCCGCTATTACGCAGTTTTATTTGATCTCTTTCAGAGAACTCATTCTCTACGAGAACCCCAATTATCCTCTTTATGGCAATTAACGCAAGTGTATCTGTGAAAAAGAAGTGCGAATAATTGCCGCACATGCAGACGTACTCTTTAGTACACCATTTTAAGTAAGGACATACGATCACGTCGTGGCTAAAAAACTCGGCTCATACCCGGTTCCGGGTTGATCTGGTTTGGGGGTTAGTCTGCACAGACAAGGGGATTTGAATGACGCTAGGAGTCAAGGATGACGATTTCGATTCAGCGGTTGATTGACGATAACAAGTGCTATGAAATGGTCCGTGAGCTACGCTGGGTCGATGGCGTTACCTGCCCGCACTGCGGGGAGCAAAACGTTATCAAGAACGGGCATGATACCACCGAGCGGTGTCGGCAAAGATATCGTTGCTCGACGTGCCGAAATTGCTTCGACGACTTAACCGGCACGGTGTTCGCTGGTCACCACCAGCCGTTACGCGTGTGGATGCTTTGCTCGTATCTGATGGGACTGAGTCTGTCGAACTTGCAGATCGCCAACGAATTAAATTTGTCGGCCAATCAGGCTCAGGAAATGACCACAGTGTTACGGCAGGGCATCGTCGATCGTCAAGAACCGATTGCCTTGGAAGGCGAGGTGAATGCGACGTCGAAATAAAGGCGAAATAAAGGTGTCAGGAACCGTATATTTTGTTTTTGGCATACCCTTCTGTCTTTTTGTTCGTTTTACTCTCCTGTTTACCATTTTCTTCTACAACCACACCAGATACGGTTCCTGACACCTTTAATTTCCTCTGACACCTTTAATTTCCTCACCTTTAATTTCAGTTGAGTCTGCACAATTCAAATTTTCTTCGCCACAGTCGCTATCTTTGGGAATGAGGTTACTCTTGCCGGGGGCGTCATCGGGATGATCTTCTGCATCAGATGTTTCTTCTGTTTCATCAACACTCTGTTGCATCGATTTTAACGCGATCACTTCTGCAATTTTCTGAATCCCTGCTGCCGGCAATCGCTTGCGGAAATCGACCATCAGCGAAGCATCGAACGGCGGGCCACTGTTTCGAAGACAATCAAAAGCTGAAGTGAGCAAAACAAGCCAGCCGTGCTGGTGAATTCTTCAAAGCCGATAAAGAATTGCATGTATGGATTTTCCTGGATCGCTGCAACGGTATCGCGAACCGTCAGTCCCAGTTTTTCTTTGATCAACAACGCCCCCAGTGCAACACGGGCCGATTTAATCGGTGCCCCCTGATCCGGATCCAGACCGACATGATAAATTTCTTCCGCCAGATCCCAGGGAGCAAGTTGAGCGAGCAGCACCCGGTGTTTTCGCCGTGCGCTGGGACGCACTCAACAATTTTCCGGGTCGAGCTGACCGCTGAAGGGGAGATAAAAGTTGGGGAATTCCAACTGCTGAGGACTCTTATTTCGGTATATCCTGCCACCGTTTTTGTAAGAAAAACCGCCCGCCTGCCGGCTCCAATTGCCACGACATAAATTTCAGCCGCAAGGGTTTTGGCCCAATTCACAAAAAACCCTTGCACCCAAGGTCGAAAGAATAGCAACTTCATACAATAATAACAGAGTAAAATACTTTATCAGCAAGCCCTCATTAGAAAGGTGAGCGACACACAAAGAAATAAACCTCAAATGGAGATGGAAACATCTTCCAATTCCGAAAACGGCGTCCCCCACGGCAATCCTTCTTCGCCGTAAACCTGTTGCAGCAGATTATTTGCCATCGCATCCAGTTGAGGGGCGACTGACTGAAGAATTTCGTTCGGTTCGGTTTTGGTTGCCATCCTTGGCCTCCATCAGGAGTTAGGGAAAAAGAGTCCGTCCAATCTCACAACACCCATTATCCCCCAAAAAACTCCCCGCGCAAACCCCAATGTGCACCCAGGCTGTTGTGTCAAGGTGACAAGCCAAAAAAGTATAATCAACGCACAATTGACTCATTTCAAAAGTTGCCTTGCTTCTTCCTGACTGCGTTTCATGATTTGATCGAGAGAAACAGGAATGCCTCCTTTTTCCCAGCTTTCATCAGCAGCTTCCATAAACGCATATATTTCGAGTGTTTCCTCGGCTGAAACAGGTGGTTTGCCAGTGCGGAAGAATTTGATGATTTCGATCAGCATCGGTTCGAAACGGTCCGGGCGTCCGAATGTTTGAATTCCTTTTGTGCCAAAAACCGTGCCTCCGTTACCCCGGCGGCTGGCTCGAATACCACGAAAAGTACCGATGCGACCATCTTCCCACTTGCCGACAACAATATCAGAACCGTCTGTCTTCACCCGCACCACACTTTTGCAACCCGGTCCCATCACTGTGAATAATGTTTCGACACCATGAATACCGTACCAGAACAAATCGGGATGCGTCGGTTCCAACGGGCAGGGGCTGAACGCATCGCAACCGATAATTTTACCAACCGCGCCATTTCGCATCTTCACCACTTCCCGACTGAAACGAAGTGACGAACACGAAAACATCGGCACCTTTAACCGGCGTGCTTCTTCGTAAATGGCAATGGCGTCTCGTAACGATCCTGCAACCGGCTTGTCGATAAAAACCGGTTTACCCGCTCGAAGCACTTTCGTCGCCTGCTCCCAATGCGGTCTGCCATCGTTCGTTTCCAGAAAAACAACATCCACTTTGGTAAGAAGCGTCTCTATCGAATCAACAATTTCAACGCCCAGCTTTTGAATTTGTTCGGTGTATTTCGGGATGCGACTGGTACTCGATTCGATATCCGGGCTTCCCTGCGGATAGGCAGCGACAACACGACAACCAGCCAGTTCCGGTTTCACCTCTGCTGCGTTTAGAATTTTGGTGAAGGCGATGACATGCGAAGTATCCAGCCCGATAATCCCTGCACGCAACTGCTTAACTTCAGCTTCTGCCGCACCGCAAGTTTGCGTGATGCCACAGATAAGAAACAGGAATAGAACTGATCGAATCCATTTTTTCATTACGTATTTCTCATTCGAACTATTTTTTGTGTATAGCAGAAACCGAGAGAGGAGTAACCAGGGGGTTAACGGGCTTGTTGATTTATTATTTCCGAAGTCGCGTTATTCGCTTTAAGTTAGCTTTGAACATGGTTTAATGTAACGAAACGTCTGAAAAGGCCTGTTTCAAAATAGTGAAAACATACTGAACACGACATTTTG
>JAJRTM010000232.1 GCA_024278285.1 Planctomycetota bacterium | reverse complement strand
TTTTCGATGGGGACAATTCCGTATTCGGTATGACCACGATTTACTTCTTCAAACACAGCCGCGATTGTGTTGACCGCAACAAGATCGGCGTGCGAACCAAAACGCTCGAGCGCTGCAAAGTGAGTGAAACTGTATTGTGGTCCTAAATACGCAACCCGTTGACGTTTGACCTGCTGCTTGGCGGCACTGAGCACTTCACGGAAAACAGCACGCAAGGTAGACGCAGGAAGTGGCCCTTTATTCAAACCATCCAGCTTTTGCCAAAGTTCATCATCGGCATGGGGATCGAACAACGCTTCACGCGGGACCGGGTTTTCCTGAAGCAGTTTCAGCGTCGCCTGCGTCCTGCGATTCAGCAAATCTACTATTTCCTTGTCAAGACGACGAATAGCAACTTCAGGAGTCACATTACGGCTTGCCGTTGGTTTGGTAGTTTTTTTTGCGGGAACCCGTTTCGCAGGTTGCTGCAACTTAACTGCCCGTTTACTGGCTGGAGCAGGTTTGGATTGTTTCGCCGCAGCTTTGCGGGTCGTCTTTTTCGAAGCCGTCTTTTTCTTTGCCATCGCCACGCTCTTTTGCTGTTGTAAGAGGTCAAACATCAATCATTGTTGAAAGGAGTTTGTACCCACACGCAGTTACAGTGTCAAGGAAACGGCACGGACGACCCATCCCTAACACATTGTCAGGGCAAGAGTTCTCCCACTAATGGGTTCGTATGAACAGGTGGGTTTGTTCTTTTGATGCACAGAATTCTTAAGGCACCGTCAATATGGCATCTTTTCTGTAAATGACTCATTTCCTGAGATATGCCAATATGGCACTTTTCGACTGATGGGGCAAAGGGGAGTCATGTCATAACAGGTTACTACTATATAAGATACAGTTATTTTATTGATAACAACCTCTTGGCATCCTTTTTGCTTTACAAGTATTCACAAGCCGTTCGTTGCTGAAAGGCTTAAATTAGTCGGACAAAATAACCCTGAAAGAATATCAGGCGTAAAAGGATACACTTCACCACTATCTGAAAGGAAAAGTACCATGGCTGTTGAAGGCGAAAAAGTAATTGGAATTGACTTGGGGACAACGAACTCGGTTGTTGCAGTCATGGAAGGTGGTGAGGCGAAGGTCATCACTAACCTTGAAGGAAACCGGATCACGCCAAGTGTCGTTGCGTTCACCGAAAAGGGAGAGGTTCTTGTTGGCGAGCCAGCGAAACGGCAAGCGGTAACGAACCCCCATAATACGATTTATTCGATCAAGCGATTCATGGGGCGTCGGCACAGTGAAGTTGCTTCGGAAGAGAAGATTGTCCCTTATCAGATTACTGGTGGATCAGACGATTATGTGAAGGTGAAAATTGATGATAAAGAATTAACACCTCCTGAAATTTCTGCCAAGATTTTACAGAAGCTGAAAGAAGCTGCTGAAAGCTATCTGGGACATAAGGTTAACAAGGCGGTTGTGACTGTTCCCGCCTACTTCAACGATGCACAACGGCAGGCAACCAAAGATGCTGGTCAGATTGCTGGGTTGGAAGTGGAACGAATTGTCAACGAACCGACCGCAGCGGCTTTGGCTTACGGACTCGAAAAGAAAAAAGACGAAAAGATCGCTGTGTTCGATTTGGGTGGTGGGACGTTCGATGTTTCGATTCTGGAAGTTGATGCAGAACTCGTCCAGGTTCTCAGCACCAACGGCGATACTCACCTCGGTGGTGACGACTTCGACGAAGAGTTGATCAACTTCATTGCAGATAAATTCAAAGCGGATGAAGGTGTCGATCTACGTAAGGAACCGATGGCGCTACAACGTTTGCGCGAAGCAGCAGAGAAAGCGAAGAAGGAACTTTCCTCTTCGCAATCAACCGATATCAACTTGCCGTTTATCGCGGTTGATGGCGGGAATCCAAAGCATTTACAGATGTCGATTTCTCGTTCCGAATTCGAACGGTTGGTCGATTCACTTGTGGAACGATGTCGCAAGCCGGTGGAAGATGCACTCGCCGATGCTGGTTTGAAGCCGGGCGAAATTGATGAAGTCGTGCTTGTTGGTGGTTCAACACGAATGCCTAAAGTGCAGGAGATGGTCAAAAAAATCTTCGGCAAAGAACCTCACAAGGGCGTTAACCCCGACGAAGTGGTCGCGATTGGTGCAGCGATCCAAGGGGCGATCATTGCCGGTCAGGGAGAGTACAAAGATATTCTTCTGCTCGATGTCACCCCACTTTCTTTGGGCATCGAAACCGAAGGAGCCGTGATGACCAAGTTGATCGAGCGAAACACAACAATTCCGTTCGAGAAGAAGGAAACATTTTCAACCGCAGCGGATAATCAAACCGCAGTAACAGTGCGTGTCTTCCAGGGCGAACGTCCGATGGCTGCCGATAACCGGCTGCTGGGCGAGTTCAATCTCGACGGCATCCCTCCTTCTCCTCGCGGTCTGCCTCAAATTGAAGTCACTTTCGACATCGATAAAAACGGTATCCTGAGCGTCAAAGCGACCGATAAAGCGAGTGGAAAAGAACAGTCCGTCACCATCGATAATTCGAGTGGAATTTCTGAATCTGAAATTGAGCAGATGAAAAAAGATGCCGAAGCTCATGCAGATGAAGATAAGGCAAAACGTGAATTGGCCGAAGCTCGCAATAAAGCTTCAACCATGGCTTACGATACCGAGAAGCTCCTCAAAGAACATGAGGACAAATTGGACGAAGGATCGAAAACGGCTCTGGAGGCTTCAATCGCCAAGGTGAAAGAAGCCGAAGCGGGCGAGGATGTCGAGCAGATTAAATCGGCCCTGGAAGAATTAGAACAGGCAACGCACGCTCTTTCCAAAGCGATGTACGAGGCTTCAACAGCCGAGCAACCGGACGGCGAAGCACCACCAGACGGGGCAACCAGCGAAGCGGACGAAGGCGAAGTGATCGACGCCGAGTTCGAAAAGAAAGAATAATTTAATTTCTCAACAAGCCCCGGAAATAAAACACCGGGGCTTTTTCATAGGCGAGCCGGGCCAGTGATGGCTCTGGTTAGTTTCGTGTTTTTATTCCTCGTTCCCAAGCTCCAGCTTGGGAACGCAAGGGGCAGAAGCTCCTGCTTCATGTCGGTACTGAACCGGGTAGCACACCGGGTAGCACAGACAATCCCGTTCAGGGTTGTCTGTGTTGCGCAGCAACCCGAGGGATTATTTTATGCAACGCTTATTTTGATTCTCACACCTTTCACTCAATACCTCGGGTGCCTGACGGCATTTAGACAATCCTGGACGGATTGTCTAAGCTACTCGGTGGAGCTCGGGAACAAGTAGGACAACTCACACAAAAAGAGGAACCAACTGATGTCATTCCAATTTGAAAAACTAACAGTCAAAGCGCAAGAAGCCGTTCAAGCAGCACAGCGGCTGGCAGAAAAACGGAACAATCAAAAAGTTCTGCCGCTGCATTTGTTGCAGGCGCTGTTAAATGAAACCGAGGGGATTGTACAACCGCTCATTCAGAATATCGGAGCCAATCATCAGCAACTTGCCGAGATGCTCGATGGTGAAATTAAACGTTTCCCTCAAGTTTCCGGTTCGTCCGTGCAAGTTTCCGCCTCGAAAGAGTTGATGGATACTCTCGATGCCGCTCAGACAAAAGCGGACGAGATGAAGGACCAATTCGTTTCGACCGAACACCTGCTGTTGGCGCTGGCGCAAATGGATGGGCAGCCGAAACGCCTGCTCGATTTGAACGGCATTTCCACCAACGATATTCTAACCGCGCTGCAATCGGTGCGAGGCGGGCAGTCGGTGAACGATCAAAACCCGGAAAATAAATATCAATCACTCGAACGCTTCGGCAAAGATTTAGTTGCGCTTGCCAAGCGAGGGAAGATTGATCCGGTCATTGGACGCGATGCCGAAATCCGCCGCGTGGTGCAGGTGCTTGCTCGTCGGCGAAAAAATAATCCCGTTCTTATTGGTGAACCGGGGGTCGGAAAAACGGCTATCGTGGAAGGATTGGCTCATCGCATTGTACTTGGTGATGTCCCTCAGATTCTGAAAGATAAGCAAGTGGTGGCGCTCGACATGGGAGCGCTTGTCGCGGGAGCAAAATTCCGTGGCGAATTTGAAGAGCGGCTCAAAGCGGTCCTCAAAGAAGTTGAGGATTCTGATGGGCAGGTCATCCTGTTTATTGATGAACTGCATACCGTTGTCGGGGCAGGAGCAGCAGAAGGTTCGATGGATGCTTCCAACCTGCTCAAGCCGGCGCTTGCTCGTGGAGATATTCATTGTATTGGTGCGACCACGTTGGATGAATATCGCAAATACATCGAAAAGGATGCGGCACTCGAAAGACGTTTTCAGCCAGTGATGGTGAACGAACCAAGCGTCGAAGATACGATTGCGATTTTGCGGGGTCTCAAAGAACGGTACGAAAAACATCACAATATCAAAATTCGTGATTCTGCCCTGGAAGCCGCCGCAGTTCTTTCAGATCGATACATTAACGATCGATTCCTGCCCGATAAAGCTCTCGATTTAGTTGATGAAGCCGCTTCCCGCGTTTCACTGGAATTGCATAGCGTGCCAACGGAAATAGATATTCTGCAACGCCGTTTGACCCGTCTCGAACTGGCAGCCCGGCAACTCGAAGAAGAAAAAGAGGAACACGCCGAGAAAGAACGGCAGGATGTTCGTGAGGAAATGGAAGAGGTCAAAAAAGAGATCGCAGAATTGACCGAACAATGGGAAGCAGAAAAACTTTCGCTGGGCGATGTCAAAGGAACTCGCGAACAGCTTGAAGAATTAGAGTTGGAATACGCTCAGCTTGATGCGACCATGCGAGAAAAACAGGCTTCCGGGCAGATGGTCGATGAGCAGGAATATCAGAAGTTGTTCGAGTTGGATAACAAAATAAAAACCGTCCGCAAGCAACTTGAAGCGGAAGAGTCTCAACCGAATGAAACCGATTCTGAAGAAACGAAACCAAAACTGCTTCGTACCGAAGTTGGTCCCGATGAAATCGCGCACATCGTTTCCGCCTGGACCGGCGTGCCCGTCACACGCATGCTGCAAACCGAACGAGAAAAACTGCTTCAAATGGAAGATGGAATTCATCGCAGGATGATCGACCAGGAAGAAGCCGTCACCGCGGTCTCTAATGCGGTGCGGCGTTCACGTTCGGGACTGCAAGATACAAATCGTCCGATCGGTTCGTTCATTTTCCTCGGACCAACCGGCGTCGGAAAAACAGAACTCTGTAAAGCACTCGCCGAGTTTCTGTTTGATGATGAACGCAACATGGTCCGTATCGATATGAGCGAATTCATGGAGCAACATTCGGTCGCCCGTTTAATCGGTGCGCCTCCCGGTTACGTCGGCTATGAAGAAGGCGGGCGATTAACTGAAGCAGTCCGCAGGCAGCCTTATTCAGTCATCTTATTCGATGAAATTGAAAAGGCTCATCGGGACGTCTTCAACGTGCTGCTGCAACTGCTCGATGATGGTCGTTTAACAGACGGACAGGGAAGAACGGTTGATTTTACCAATTCGATTGTCGTGATGACATCCAACATCGGCTCGCAACAGATTATGGAACTAGCCGAAGAAGGACGCGATGAAGAAGCGATCCGCGATGCAGCCATGCTGCGACTGCGAGAAAACTTTCTGCCGGAATTTTTGAACCGCATCGACGATGTGATCGTCTTCCACCCACTCGGCCGAAAAGAGATTCGCAAAATTGTCGATCTGCAAATCAAACAACTCGCCTCACATTTGGAAGAACAAAGTTACCACCTGGAAGTTTCCGAACAGGCACGCCAGTTAATTGCCAACGAAGGTTACGACCCCAAATACGGAGCAAGACCACTAAAAAGAGTCATCCAAAACCGTCTACAAAACTCATTGGCCAACGCAATCCTCTCCGGAGAATTCCCAGAAGGCTCCACCATTTTCGTAGACAGCCAAAACGGAGAATTTGCTTTCATCAGCAAGTAATAATTGATAGGATGCAGTCGGCGACTGTAATTATCGATAGAAAGTATTCCATGAAGCTAAAAGTTATTGTTCACGAAGCGGAAGAAGGTGGCTATTGGGCGGAGGTTCCCTCTATACCGGGGTGTGTCGCTCAGGGGGAATGTTTTGATGAATTACTGAGCAACATTTACGAAGCCGTCGAAGGTTGCCTTTCTGTCGATGTGCAGGATATTTCTATTTCCGGTAACGACAAAATCATGGAGATCGCATTTTGAAAGCAGTGAGTGGAAAGCGATTTTGTAAGATTTTGAAATCGAAAGGATGGGAACTGAAACGCGTCAACGGAAGCCATCACATTTTTGCTAAAGCCGGGATTATGGCCCGCATTTCAGTTCCTGTTCACGCAAATACTCCTCTAAAAATCGGACTGCAACGCCACCTGATGAAAATTGCAGAGATCGCTGAATCAGATTTGTAGGACGCACCGAAGTAGGGTCTGCTGTGCAGACCATGATGATGCGTTTGTGTTACCTGTTTATTCTATCGCTAAGTTTGCGAAATGGTTAATAGTGGAAAGATTTTCGTGGAATCCACATCCAACTAAACGGTCTGCACAGCAGACCCTACTTCGGCGGGTGGCACTGCGAAAATGAAAATTGGGTGCCACTGTCTGGCTTGTCCAGCAGTGCGAATTACGGCTGACTTTCATCATTAAGCAGAGCCAACTTTAACGTCCTCTTCTGTTTTAATACGAAAAGTCTATC
>JAJRTM010000231.1 GCA_024278285.1 Planctomycetota bacterium | reverse complement strand
GAGTTAGTAGAAGGTTAAGACCTGGCAGATTGTTGTAAACAGCGTTCATGTAAATAGAGTACAATCAAAAAAGAGGGGCGTCAACCTCGAAAATTAAAAGTCGATAAATTAAAAAACTCTCTGCTTTTATCGAATCATTGGACCGGCAATCTTTATCATAAATGATCTCGTCGAGAGCCTTTCTGTGAAATGCTGTGTATAAAGTGGCAGGAAATATTAAAATAACTGGGTAGCCCATCCGCTTTTTGCGGTTGGGTTGCGTAGCAACAAGAGGCCCGCGCCATGTGGCTTCATTTTTTATTGAAAGTGCCAAAGATATCGAACGCACATGGCGCATTCATCTTGTGCCTGACGGCACCCAACCACTGAAGTGGTCGGGCTACCCTGGTTGTCTGTAGGGTCCGCTATTGCGGACCACCGCATGAAATAGGGGAATCTACTTCCCATCGTGGTCCGCAATAGCGGACCTTACGGTAGGGCTGAATAGTTACGTTCTTCGATTCTATTTCCCGATGGCGTAAAGATGCGTGAACGTGCGGATGTAGATTTTTCCGTTGCTGATGGCAGGCGTGGCGTTGCAGGTTCCTTTGGCTTCCAGTTGGTTACGGCTGATTTCTTCGAGTCGCTCCGGATTCGCCTTGAATACGATAGTTGTCGTATCTTGCGCGGTTGCGTAAAGGTAGTCTCCCGCTTTGACGGTACTGGCCCAGTAGTTGCCGGTGCCTCGCTCTTTCCATAAAACTTTGCCGGTTTGTGGATCGATGCAATCGAGAATGCCCGGCCCAGCATTGGGTCGATAAACGAGTCCGCCCACAACAACGCCGGTGCCAACACTTTGCGGTTGATTTTCGATCCGCCAAAGTCGATGCGATTTGGTAACGTCTCCCTTGCCGCCCAGTTGAATTCCCATTGACGGTCCCTTGTATCCGCCGGTGACATAACAGACATCGCCTGCCATCACCGCAGAAGAATACGAAAGATCACCTCGCTCGTGGTTGACGCCATTACAGGACCAGATGATATCGCCATTGTTGATATCATAAGCAACCACGCGGGTCGGCATAATGGAAATTAATTGTTTGCTTCCATTAAAAGTTGTAATGATCGGCGTTGACCAAGAACCCTTGTACTTTCCGGCTGTGTTTTTATCGGGTGTGCCGTCCTGCGGTTCAATCTTTTCCCAGATCATTTTTCCTGTTTCTAGTTCGAAGCAGGCGACCATCACTTTTTTGCCAGGGCCGGTATTGAGGAAAACACGATTTCCATCGATCACGGGAGACGTGCCATGTCCCCAGGTGTGGCGGAATTCGCCCAGATCGCGTGACCAGATTTTATTGCCTTGCAGGTCATAACAATGTAGACCGGCTGAAGCGTGCCAGACAACAACGCGGTTTCCTTTGACGGCTGGTGTTGTTCCGCAATAGGGATTCGTTTTATGCGTTGGCATTTTTTTTGAGATGGTAACGGTCTGCTTCCAAAGCTGTTTTCCAGTTTGAGCATCGAAACAGAACAACGTCCGTTTTTTGCCTTCTGCATCTTCAGCCGAATTGAGCAGCACTTTTCCATCAATAACAATCGGGCTGCCGTTTCCGGGATGAGGTAGCGGAACTTTCCAGAGAATATTCTCGTCCGCACTCCATTTTGTTGGTGCAGAATCTTCAGTCACACCGTTGCGATGCGGTCCCCGAAAACCGGGCCAGTCTGCACTGTTTGCGATACCGTTCAAAGAAAAACAGAGGGCGGCTATCAGGCTTATTCTTAACATATATTGGTTCCTCCTAAAGTTGCATTTCAGATCAACTTCGTTTTGATCATGTTTCTGCTGAGGCTCACCTGTTTCGCAATCGCGATTGGCTTGCAGTTAAACAATTTATGGTTCTTCATACTTTATAATGACTGAAACATTTTACAGCCACGGATTTCCACGGATCAATTCTCCTGAAGATGCAAGGACGATATCAGGGACAGAAGCAAAGAACTGAAAATGATCCTCTTTTCTTGTTACCTTTGCGAGAAACTTTAGTCAAACAAATAGACGAAACGTCAATAGAAAAAGAGAAATTTCAACTTCATCTGGCATGAAAATGATTCTGTTGTGCTACTAACATTAAAAGTTTACGACGCTTACGCAAATTATTTCAAGGCGAGGACATAACATCAATGAGACATACGAGTTAAATATCGATGCCTTGGTTACCTGTTTTTGTTTTTTCACCACGAAGACTCGAACCGGGTAGCTCAGACAATCTGTTCAAGGTTGTCTGAGTGCCGTCAGGCACCCGAGGATTTCAGCGATCGGCTTGATGATCAGAATAAGCGAGGCCTGAAAAACAATACCTCGGGTTGCTACGCAACTCAGACAACCCTGAACGGGATTGTCTGAGCTACCCGGTAAGGCACGAAGCCACCAAAAAAAAAGAAAAAATTGATTCGCGTTAATGGGCGTTTATTCGCGGTTCGGCATCTTCCAATCAAACAAACCGGTTTGCGCAGTCGCCTTCGGCTTGCCGTTAAACGAACCGTTCCAATTAAATTTTTTCTTCTTTGTGTCTTCGTGCCTTAGTGGTAATTATAATTTTTGGTTGCGGCTATGCCGCGCTGGGTTCATCCGTGGCTCTTTTTCTTTTAGCCATTAAGTTCTGCGAAGAACCTTGCAAAGTAACACGCCTAAGAGAAAATCTCATCGCCCCAGATTGCAAGATTTAATAAAGGCCAGGTCCACATGCCTGCTGCTTGCGGATTTTGTGCCAATTCCTGAAGTGGTTTGTTGTGAAAATGTTCCTGTAAAAACGAGCTTTGTAGCAATTGTTTTTCGCTCCACTGTTTCCACGGACCTTGCAGCCAGGAAGAAACGGGAGTTGGAAAACTTTCTTTTTTGCGGAGGGCCAGTTTTGCAGGCAGTGTTCGAGAAGCAATATCTCGCAAAATACGTTTTGTTTGAAGTTCGCCTCGTTGATCCAGTTCAGTTGCTGATTGATACGGATCAGGGCATTGGGGATTAACGCGAATGCGATGTTCAAACGGAGTCGCCCATATTTTTTCAATGAGATGGTGATCCGTAAACGGAACTCTCGCTTCCAGAGAAGCCGCCATCGTCGAACGATCCAGTCGGGCGAGAAGCGTTTCCAGATTCACACGATGCAGTAACTGCGTCATTCCCGCCAGTCCGATTGATGTTTCCGAGTGATCCTCCTGGCAACCTGCATGTTGCCTTAACATTTTCTGATAACAGGAAAGAATTTCATCTTCGTTATATCGCTGCGATTTCAACAACATCGAAATCCCCTGAGATGGAATCAGGCTTGCAAGAGAAAAATAATGTTCTGCCAGGGACGAAAAAGAATCTGTCCAGTATGTTCTGGTAAAGCTGTCTGCAAATCGTTTTCGTAGAGCAGGGAAAATTGATTCAGGATGTTGGGCAATTTGTTGCAGTAAATCGTAATCCCGCCCGGCTCCATGCAGCGTAGAATATCCGCAAAGCAGTTCGTCGGCTCCTTCGCCACCAAGCACAACTCCAACTTGTTG
>JAJRTM010000230.1 GCA_024278285.1 Planctomycetota bacterium | reverse complement strand
ACTGGCCCTGCGTTCCTCAGATCAACACAAGGGGCGATGCGGATCACTGGCAATCCAACACCTCCTAAGTCGGATAATTCTAAGTCGGATAAACTGAAACCAAACAGGTATCAGGCGAGCCAGTGATGCATTCGCATGCTGGAGAAGGTTTACGCGACAGGCCGCATGTACGCCAAAGAATTCAAAGAAGCCATGACGATCAAGTTTGATGACTACCTGCCAAAATAAAACGACACCGCAATCCCCGAACTGAAATAAAACAAGGAAGTTATTTCGGGACGACTCCTTATCGGTGAGCCAAAAAGAATCCCAATATAAAATTGCACGAGTTACCAGTAATTGTCGTGCGAATCTCTTGAAATATAAGAGAGGGGAGACTTAAAATAAGAGTTAGTTGATGTGAGGCCTACCTTATCCCTTAACCTTGGATTCAATCGCTATGGAAAAATTGCAACAAAATTCCCGCCGCTGTTTTCTGAAAACTTCTGCTGCCCTTTCAGCAACACTCGCTGCACCCGCTTTTGTGCGGGGAACTAATTTGAATTCAAAACTTCAAATTGCCGGGATCGGTGCTGATGGAAAAGGTTGGTCAGATATTCGTGAAATTGCCAGCCATCCGCAATCGCAGTTTATCGCCTTTTGTGATGTCGATCTGGCTCGCACCGCCAAGGTTCACAAAATGGTACCAGATGCTCCGATCTTCCAGGACTATCGGATCATGCTGGCTGAACTGGGCGATAAAATTGATGCGGTCACCGTTTCCACACCGGATCATACGCATGCGAAAATCAGTATCGATGCGATGACCCTGGGCAAGCATATTTATTGTCAGAAGCCGCTGACTCGAACCGTTTGGGAAGCACGTCAAATGCGACGGCATGCAGCTAAAGCAGGCGTGATCACTCGCATGGGGAATCAGATTCATTCGCACTCTTCTTACCGCTCTGCTGCCGAATTAATTCAAGGTGGAGCGATTGGAAAAGTGAAAGCGGTCCATTCCTGGGTCGGTACCACGGGTCACGGACGAAGTGGCCTGACAGAACGTCCCGCGAAAAACGATCCCGTGCCGAAAACACTCAATTGGGATATGTGGATCGGCGTTGCACCGATGCGTCCCTACGGCGGGAATCGTGTTTATCACCCTTTCACCTGGAGAGACTGGCAAGATTTCGGCTCAGGAGCAATCGGCGATTTCGGCTGCCATCTTCTCGATCCGGTTTATACGGCTCTGAAAATTACCGGCGATCCAATCAGCATCGTTTCAAATCATACCGGAATTAACAACGAAGTCTGGCCAACGGCAGAAACTCTGAAGTACATCATTCCCGGCACCGAATATACAGCAGGAAAAACGCTACCGATTACCTGGTACGATGGCGGCAGGCGGCCCGACCCCGCGATTGCAGATCTTGCTGAGGGCCAGAAATTACCGGCAAACGGTTCGATTTTCATCGGCGAAGAAGCGAATCTTATCCTTCCTCATTACAGCACGCCTTACCTCAACAAACTAAACTACAAATTCAAACCAGCCGAAAGCCTGAACCATTACCACGGTTGGGTCGATGGTTGCCTCTCCTGCAAGCAGCCAAGTGATGGTTTTGAATACGGCGGGCATCTTACCGAAGCAGTCCAACTCGGAAATGTCGCCGCCTTCTTCCCGAAAGAAAAACTCGAATTCGACGGCAAGGCACTCAAAATAACCAACAAGCCAGAAGCCAACCCCTACTTAACCCGCAACTATCGCAAAGGCTTTGAAATCAAAGAGTTGAGTTAGAACGCTCACGATATCATTCATGGCCTCAATTCGAACACAGCAAACACAGGGCGGTGGTCGGAGGCCATTTTTTCTGGAACCACTTCGGTTTGTAGCAGTTTCAATTTTGAGGCATTACGATAGAAAATGTAATCGATACGGCTTCTTGGCTTTGGCGATGGGGCGCTGGGCGAGGCTTGTTTATCAATCGCGTTTTTCCATTTTTTGTTTAACTCCAAAATTGGTTCTGCCTTCGGTGTTGCGTTCATATCGCCTGCCAGAATTGTAGGTGTTGTGTCGTCCGGTTTCGCAAAATGTTTGTTGATCGCGACTGCTTCTGCAAGGCGATCAGCCGGAACGTTATGTTGAAAGTGTGTGCTGATAAACCGTAGCGGCGAACCATCGGCAAGGCGAACCGTGACCGCAATCGCGGCTCGGGGGTATGTCACTTTTTCGGAGGTGCTTTCGGTATAAGGCAGCGGCTGAATCAGGACATCCAGAATTGGTAGCCGAGTTAAAACGCCGTTGCCGAACAGGCCACCTTCGTAATGTTGTGTCGGTCCGAATCTCGCCTGCATGCCGGTCAGTTTCGCAAGTTGTTGAATCTGATGCACTCGCCCGGATCGCTTCACCCAGACATCAATTTCCTGCAGCGCGACCAAATCCGGCTGCACCCGTTTAATCACTTCCGCCAGCCTGGCCACATCGTACTTCCCATCCATCCCCTGTCCGTAATGGATATTGTAACAAAGAACACGCAATGTT
>JAJRTM010000229.1 GCA_024278285.1 Planctomycetota bacterium | reverse complement strand
TTCAAATCTAACGGGAGCTTTTGATCAAGATGTTCATCAACGCCTGCATCTTTCAACGCAGCAGGCAAAAACTGCTGACTTTGAGCAGAGCAAACAGCTCCCTCAAATCCAGAAAAGAGAATCCCGAAAAACAGGACCATCTTCAACAGTTGTGATGATGAATTATTCATAACGTTTTTTTGTTGCAATCGGTTATACATACAACGTAGGTCAGGCTGTGCCTGACGAAATAATTGCCTGATTTCTTTTTGTTGCAAGACTGGTCATCTCTTTTTAGATGATTGTTGTCAGGCACAGCCTGACCTACTTGTATTGCTCGCCGTCACTTTTCTGATTTCAGATTCTTCAATACATCCTGCATCGATTGCTGAATCGGTTTCGTAACGATGCCCTTTTCCCGATCAAGCCAGGTGTAATTCTCCAGTGTTGTTTTTTGCTGGGCCAGTTTCACGCTCGATTCATTGATTGGGAAAAGTACATGTTTGCGTTTGTTCTCAATTTCCTGATACTGAAAGTACAGAACCTGAGACGCGACGATGATCACAAAAGTGATGATAATCGAAACAAACCCAATTACTGAAATTGCACCCGCGTTTATATCGTCGTAACGAGCCATAATCCTGTTTCCAAACCGCTGGGTTCGCACCGCGAACCAATGTTAAATACCTACACGCCTTAATGGTGGCCTGCACAGCAGACCCTACGACTACTAATAATTCTCAAATATTGTGGAAGGCCAATGACTCCGGGAGACGGGGGTCTCGTTTCGCGATCAGATACTGATCTCCAGCCATCTTCAGCACACCAAAGCTAAACAAACCGAGAATACCGAGTAAGCATCCGATATCAATTAAACCAATCGATGGCCCCTGTGGCGAAGCTTCCGGCATAATTAACCAGAACAAATCGATCCAACACATTACCAATAAATAAGCGGCCCAGAAAACGAGTTGTTTCGGGTTTCGCTTGACTGTTCGCGACATCAAACCAAGAAACGGAATCACAAAGTGACCGATAATCAGAATCATCGAGACAACTTCCCAGCCATTTTCCTGGCGTCTGGCAAACCAGACTGTTTCTTCAGGAATGTTTGCATACCAATATAACAGGTATTGAGAAAAGGCGATGTAAGCCCAGAAACAATTAAATCCGAAAAGCAATTTGCCAACATCGTGGCGATACTCGGCGTTAATCGTTTTGCTGAGCACTCCCTGACTATTGAGATAGTAAATAAGAATGGCCAGCATCGCAAAAAATGAAACAACCGAATTGGAAAAGAAGTAAACACCAATAATGGTACTGAACCATTCTGGGTCAAGAGACATAATCCAGTCGATCGCTGCGAAGGTTAACGTAAGAGCAAACGCGATAATTGAAAGAGCACTCCATCGCTCCATTCGTAAACTTAATGCGGGGTCGCCTGATTGGTCTTGCTGGGTAGAAACATTCAAATAAAATCGCGAACAGAGTATCCAGAATGTAAAGTAAACAAAGGCACGAATCGCAAACCAGGTTGCATTCAGATAGATCGCCTTATGCTTAATCAGCGGACTCGCTTCGACAACTTCTGCGTTATTCCAATGAAACAGCGAGTTGTTACCGACCAGTACCAGAAAAAGAATCGGCAGGAACAAAACAGCAAGCGGCACAAAGCCGGTCGTCATCAACTCAACAATTCTGCGAACAACAACACTCCAACCAGATCGTGTCAAATGTTGAATCAGAACAAAAAACAAAGCACCAAGAGTGAAGCTGAGAACGAAGGTGAAATTGTGCAGATAACTGAAGAAGAACTGTGTCCAGTTTCCCGAGACCATCGCGATCAATCCAGCCAGCAGCAATCCGGCAACCCCGACGATCATCGCGGCGTTGGTCAGAGAACCGGCGACATCATTCAAAGTGCCCGGTTCTTCCAGTTCAATTGTGTGTGAGTTGTGATCTGACATAATTATTACTGTTTATTATTTCGTGTCTGTAAACGACAGTATGATTTTTGGCATATCTGCAGGGACCGCTGTGCGGACCAACAATACGGCTATGATTTTCAATTTTGGCCCGCACAGCGGACCCTGCGGCATCTGGATTATCCCCCGCTATTCCTTCGGTTCCGCATTCAACTTTTCACGGATATCAGCAGGAATATCGTTAATCATTCCAGAGCCCGATTCCTGCAATGCTCTCAGATAAAGGACGATTGCCCATCGATCTTTCACCGGTACTTGAGCCCCATAACTGGGCATCTTCCGCACGCCGTGGGTAATGGTATTAAACAGTTGCCCCACTTTTTGTTTGCGAACAGGTTCGGAATACAATGGAATTGGCAGTAACCAGGTTCCCACATTTGGGTTCGCCGCTTGAAGTTTCATCGCCCGCTGGGTGATAATTCCATCTCCCTTACCACTTAGTCCATGACAAACCGCACAGTAGATATTAAAACGTTCCTGCCCACGAGCCATCAGCTTTTCATCGACTGGAATCGGAATTTCCGACACCCAGGGCAACTTATCGAGACTGACGGAAGTTCCATCCGCATTTTTTGCGTTGGGAAGTAAATGGTTTCGGTCAACTTGATCTTCCTGATCGGGAAGCAAGCCTTCATAAAATGAGGTATCGTGTTGCAAGTCTCCGCGAGCCAATGTCCCCGGGATTGGCGGACGCATCCCGCGACCATCTGCAAACATTCTGGAAAACCGCTGCGTTTTCAGCTTCGGTTGATAATCCATATCGTGAACAAGTTCCACGCGAGGCGTTGTTTGTGGCGTGACCCGCATCTTGGCGATCAACACCAACGGAACCAGTCCCAAAATTAAAATACAGGCTGCAATCGGCAGGAGTATTTTGGGAATCTTCACATTTTCGTTCGGCTCCCTGCAAGTCACGACATCGCTTGGTTGCAGGGAATTCAAAAAGGTTTTTGTATCCGTTTCATGAAACTTGGGATCCTTTGCTTCGATTGCAAGAAAGAAGCCACTTGAAGTCGCTTTCAAAAACGGATCAAGCAAAAACAGGCGATTATAAAACTGAGGCAGTTTATTCAGAGCCAGCATCCCTAAAAGTGCCCCAAAGGCAGAAAACAAAACTGACAGCTCAAAAGTTATGGGAATGTTTGCCGGGATACTGAAGAATGGCTTACCACTAATAATATATTTGTAATCGAAAGCGTTCGTAAAAAACTGCAATGCAATCGCTGTTGTTGCCCCAATCACTGCACATACCAATACGATATAAGGCAGTCGTGTCATTTTAATTCCGATTGCTTCGTCGATCCCATGCACGGGAAACGGAACGTAGCAATCGAATTCTTTAAATCCTGCCTCGCGAGTTTGACTAGCCGCTTTTTTCAGTGCAGACGGATTCGGGAACTGCGCCACATAACCTGCGAGAGCCCCTTGTTCTGCGGTGCAATCTTCGGCTTGCGAATCGGATTGTTCATCTGCCGTGGACATCTTGACCTCGTTAACAACTATTATTGATCCATCATCAAAAATGAATCAGAGAGTTTTACAATAAAGAATATCTAAAAATATTTTGTTTATTTTCGCCTACGCGATATCTGCTTCAGGCTCTGGCATGATGGCTTTCACTTCCGCCATCGCGACAACCGGCAGGAAGCGACAGAACAACAGGAACAGAGTGAAGAACAGACCGAAACTTCCTATCAACATCAACCAGTCAATCGGTGTTGGTTTGAAGTACCCCCAACTGGAAGGGAGAAAGTCTCTGCTCAACGAAGAAACCGTAATCACAAACCGCTCAAACCACATCCCAATGTTGATAAAGATACAGATGATCGCAATAAACCAGGGAGTCGTGCGACACCATTTAATCCAGAAAAACTGCGGACTGATCACGTTGCAACTGACCATCGTCCAGTACGCCCACCAATACGGACCAAACGCGCGGTTCACAAACGCGAATTGCTCGTAAGGGTTACCGCCGTACCAGGCGATGAAGAATTCCATCGCATACGCATATCCGACCATCAACCCGGTTGCCAGCATAATTTTGCACATGCTTTCCAAGTGCCTGATCGTGATAATATCTTGAAGGCCACACAAAATTCGTGCAGGAATCAACAGCGTTGCCACCATCGCAAAACCACTGAAGACCGCCCCCGCAACAAAGTAAGGCGGAAAGATGCTTGTATGCCAGCCGGGAAGTTGTGCGACCGCAAAGTCGAAACTAACA
This sequence comes from Planctomycetota bacterium, assembly GCA_024278285.1. Taxonomy (GTDB): domain Bacteria; phylum Planctomycetota; class Planctomycetia; order Planctomycetales; family Planctomycetaceae; genus Rubinisphaera. The sequence continues at coordinate 894 of JAJRTM010000229.1, read as the reverse complement.
ATCGTATGCACACTCAAAACCAACGGGGCTGCCAACGCTGCCAACAGCAAGTAAGCCCGTTCGTAACGATGCCAGCATCGAGCCGAACCGGTCCAACCCAACGAGAGAATACCGTAAGCAAACTGACGAATCGGCGTTACCGCACGGTCACGGAATGTTGCCAGATCGGGAATCATTCCCATGTACCAAAACAGAATAGAAACGGTCGCGTAAGTTCCGACCGCAAAAACATCCCAAAGCAATGGACTTCTAAATTGAGGCCATAACAGCATCGAATTAGGGAGCGGAAACAGCCAGAAGAAGACCCAGATTCGACCAATATGAATCCCGGGAAACAGACCCGCACAAACGACCGCAAAAATGGTCATCGCCTCGGCTGCCCGGTTAATTCCGGTCCGCCAGTTCTGTCGGAATAGAAACAGAATCGCAGAAATCAATGTCCCTGCATGACCAATACCGACCCAGAAAACAAAGTTGACAATCGGCCATCCCCAGAACACAGGAGACATATTACCCCAAACGCCAACCCCTTGCGTAAACAGAATTCCGATACAAATGCCTAGATTCACCAACAGTAACAGGCAGAAAGATAACGCCACCCAATACGCCTTGGGTATTGTGTGTGTTGGTTTTTCTGCCAGGTGGCAAACTTTATCGGTTACTGACTGATAATCGTGATTACCGGTCACCAGCGGTGCGCGGGTGCCGGGGGTTTCGACAGTAACATCAAAAGGCGTCGTCGTGATGGATGCCATGTTTGTAAACTTCGTATTGACTAAAAATCAGACTCTTGGACGTAAACAACAACAAGAATACAGAAAATGATTCTGCGACTAAATTGGTATAACTATTTTGAAGCCGCCGGCTTCTTTTCAGAATGACCATCCGCATGGC
>JAJRTM010000228.1 GCA_024278285.1 Planctomycetota bacterium | reverse complement strand
CCGGCAACAACAGCCCTTATCGTTCACCATCAGCGATCCGACAACTTTACGGTCGCGTCCCTGAAGGAACGCTTAATAAAAAAGCGGACTATTTTGATCAGACAAACATTCACGACATTCAGCTTGCTGCGTTGCGGGCAGGGAAAAAGCATATCTTTCTTGTCGTGTTTGATGGAATGGATTGGCAAACAACGCAGGCGGCTGCGATTTGGAAATCGAAAAGAAACTGCTACGATTCGGGTCGCGGTTCTGGATTGCATTTTCAGGATTATCAAGCGAACGGCACCACCCAGTACGGTGCAATGGTTGCTGCTCCGTATGCGAACACTTTTTCGCAGAATGTGAATACACAAATTGTAACATTGCCCGACTCTCTTCACCTGGGTGGCTACGCTTCGAAACTGGCAGGTCAATTTCCCTGGAGTATTCCGCCGGAAGGGGTTTACATCGCAGGGAAATCAGAGCAACCGCACATGGATAATCCGTATCCCGATTCCGCAGCGACAGCCACCAGCATGACAAGCGGCTATAAATCTTATAACGGGACAATCAATGTCGATCCCGATAGCGGGCAACTAACAACGATCGCGCACTTAGCACAGAAAAGAGGCTGGAAAGTTGGAGCCGTCACCAGTGTCCCGATCAGTCACGCGACCCCGGCTGCTTCTTATGCTCATAATATCTCACGAAACGATTATCAGGATTTATCTCGCGATCTGCTTGGTTTACCTTCCATTTCACACCCCAAAGAGCCACTTCCCGGCTTGGATGTTCTTATCGGTACCGGTTTTGGTGCAGAACGAAATAAAGATAGCGGACAAGGCGACAACTTCGTTCCCGGCAACGGTTATCTCACCCAAAAAGATTTGCAACTAGCGGACAGCCGATCTGGTGGAAAATATTCGGTCGCGATACGAACCGAAGGGCAATCTGGCGAAGAACTATTGAAGCTGAAAGCGGACGATGCGATTGAAAATTCCCGAAGACTGTTCGGTTTCTTCGGCACGCAATTCAAACACCTCCCGTTTCAAACGGCAGATGGAAAATACAATCCACCAATCGGCAGAAGCAAAAAAGCGGAAAAATATTCCAAAGCCGACCTCCTTGAAAACCCGACACTCAAAGATTTTACCGAACAGGCGATTCGTGTACTCAGCCATAACGATTCGTCGTTCTGGTTGATGGTGGAAGCGGGCGATGTCGACTGGGCGAATCATGATGACAACATCGACAATTCCATCGGCGCAGTCCTCAGCGGCGACGCTGCGGTCCGTTCGATTACCGACTGGGTCGAAAAAGAAAGCAACTGGGAAGAATCCCTATTAATTGTGACCGCAGACCACGGGCATTACCTTGTTCTGAAAAAACCAGAACTGCTGATTTCCAAGTAAACAGACAAAGTAAGCAAATAAACTCACGGAGGATATTTAATGCCTATCAATATCGACAACTTAACTGAACAGGAACTATCGGAATTAAATTTCCGCATTGTCGAACGGCTGAAGTTTCTGCGGTCGATGCACACTCACAGTGAAATGATGCAATTCAGGCCCGGCGAAAAAGTCTCTTTTGAACCTCCTGGTCAAGAAACACAATTTGCCACGCTGGTCAAGTTCAATAGAAAGACAGTCACCGTAATAACAGAAGCCGGGGAGAGATGGAACGTCTCCCCACACCTGCTCAACAAAGTAAAAAGTATTCAATCAAGTTCCATGAAAAACATTGAATCACATTAAAAGTAGACCGTAACATAATACAGGTTTATGCCCCATCCCCGTAGAGTGTGAAGAGTTTTCTGTTGGAGAAACTGAAATGATCAAGAAAACGATTTCCTGCCTTACCGTTTTGGTATTGAGTTTTGTTGTCTCAAACCCTCATTGCGTTATTGCAGATGATCCTGTGCTGATTGCGCATCGTGGCATGCTCAGGCACGCTCCTGAAAACACATTGCCGGCTTTTGCGGTCTGTCTTGAATTGGGAATAGGCTTCGAACTTGATATTCGCACGACTAAAGATGGCCACCTAATTGTCATTCATGACGATTCGGTTGAGCGAACCACAGATAGCCCCGGCCATTCCATTCGTGAAATGACATTGGATCAGGTAAAACAACTCGATGCAGGTAGTTGGTTTGATCCCGTTTTTGCCGATGTGCGAATCCCGACACTGGAAGAAACATTCGCGTTAATTAAACAACGTAAGCGGGGGCCGGTGATCATCGCTTTGAATGTCAAGCAGGTCAACAAGGCCGGAGAAGCAAAGCTGGTTTCACTTGTTGAGAAATATGATCTCATTGAAGAGTCATTTGCTTTTGACCAGAACGCTGAAATTAGCAAACGTCTGAAAAAGCTGAACCCGAAATTTCGTATCGGTCAGAATGTCAGCCGTAAGAATCTTGCAGCCAGACTTCAGGAGAACTTCCTGGATTCCTTTCTTGTCACATTCGCTCCTACTGCTGAAGAGGTCCAGTTACTTCATCAGCATGGTAAGCAAGTGATTTACAATTATGCAGGACCGGGCGAATTTCGCAGAAATCCGAAAGTCTGGTCTTTGGTTCGCGAAGCCCATATTGATGGCATGTTGACAGACTATCCACTGGAGTGCAAAGCCGTCTGGAGAAAATCAAACGAACCAAAATAGTTTGAATAAAGGGCATCAGATCTACCTGACTGAGAAACAGTTCAATTCTGATTCACAACCGTTTCGTTTGAAACTTCCTGCAGGAGATCGAAAAGCACGTTAACGATTTTTTCAGAGGCTTCGACTTCCAGCAAGTTAGTGCCGAGCCAAGTTTCGTATCCGCCGAGTTGATACTGCCTAGGCGTGGGAAGATAACGATACCAACCGTTGGCCAGTTCGATGGTAAAAGTCGTTTTCAAAGAACTTTTGGCTTTTATTTCGAGTCCGATTTCTGCAAACACTTCACACGGAATCGCAGTGATGCCAACATCACCAATACGAACCGCTTGCAGAATAAGCGTTTCGGTTGCGAGTCTGTTGGCATATTCCAACGTTCTTTCGGCGTAAGGCTTTGCCAATCGAGGCAGTTTCGATTCATCCTCTTCTGCCAGAAAGCGTTTGGCTCGGGCAATCTGTTTTTCGGTTGGCATACGAATTTTGAGGGTCAATTCCTGCTGTGCCATTGCCAGAGTGACCTCACTTCGATGTTCGGTTTTTTGATAAACCTGAAACACTTCATCAGCCACGCTGTTGGCGACATATCGAATTTGTCCAAACGATTTTCGTCTGG
>JAJRTM010000227.1 GCA_024278285.1 Planctomycetota bacterium | reverse complement strand
TGAAAGCAGGCGTGCCTGTCGGTATGGACTGGCTTAATGAAGTGAGGCAGTACGAAAAGGATGTTTTATCTTTCAGGTCGGATACGCCGGTAGTTATTTGATTGATTCGGTTAAGTTCTTATCAATAAAATGCTGCACAAAAGTGGCAGGATATTTTAGGCGAGCCGGGGGTGTTAACCCCCTGGTTACTCTGCTGTCACCGTGGTTGCGGTCAATCTACACTCGAAATTTACCAGGGTCATCACTGACCCGGCTCGCCTGATACCCTGTTTGGTTCCGGCTTGTCCAGGTTGGACCATTGAAACAGAAGTTCCAAGAGATTTTCTATGAGCGAAGAACAATCCAACAGCAGCGGTGAATTTGAACGAGAGCCGGTCCCTGAAAAATCGCTTTTGGGGGCGGGTAAGTTCTGGGGGATGTATGCTGGCGAGCATGCAGCGGGAACCGAGTTCATGATCGGTCCGTTGTTTCTGGCTGCCGGTGCGAGTTTGCAGGATTTAATCGTTGGCTTACTGCTCGGTAACATATTAGCTGTATTAACATGGCGATACCTGGTGGTGCCGATTGCGATTTCTAAACGGATGACGCTGTACTATCAGTTAGAACGTATCGCAGGGGGTTCGCTTGTCAAATTTTACAATGTGATTAATGGCATCTTGTTTTGTTTTCTGGCAGGGGCGATGGTGACTGTTTCAGCCAGTGCAGTCGGGATTCCGTTTGGTATTCATTACAAAGTACCTGAAGCGATCTTCGGTTTTGGGGCGCCCTCTTTTACGGGGTTGGTGATACTGGTCGGTATTGTGATGGCTGTGGTCGCAGCGGCTGGTTATCAGACAGTTGCCCGTGTTGCGAACATCGCGGCTCCGTGGATGATTGCGATTTTTGCAGCCTGTGGAATTATTTCGCTGGTTCAGATGGATGTCACCAGTATGGCTGCCTTGTCGGAAGGAAAATTCTGGACCGATGCGATTGCGTTTGTTCAAGATAAAGAAGGGGTGCAGGAATTCGGATTCTGGAAGATTGTCGTTTTCGCGTGGCTGTGTAATGGTGCGATGCACTTTGGAATGGCTGACCTTTCCATTTTTCGATTCGCAAAAAGTCCCTCTTCGGGGTGGGCGCCGTCTATCGGAATGTTTCTGGGTCACTACATGGCCTGGATTTGTGCGGCATTATTATTGGCTGCACAAATTAAACTGTCGCAGGATCATTCCGCCAACCCCGGCGCTCTCGCCTGGGGCGCGTTGGGCTGGACAGGAATTCTTTGTGTAGTGATAGCTGGCTGGACAACGGCGAACCCGACCATCTATCGGGCAGGGTTAGCGTTTCAGGGAGTGTTCCCCAAAAGTTCGCGGACTGCGATGACACTACTGGCAGGCGCGGTAGCAACTCTCGCAGGTGCGTTTCCAAATTTGTCGGCTCAGCTTTTAGGTTTTGTCGGAACTTATGGCACAATTCTCGGACCGATGGGAGCCATCATTTTTGTCGATTATCACCTGATGAAAAAGTTTGGCCTCAGCGATGAATACGCGATGCACAGCGGAGCTTCGGTCAGCATTGCAGTATTGGTTGCGTGGCTGCTACCGGTAACGGTTGGTCTGTATCTGATATTCTGGCAGGGAATTTTCGCAGCGTATGCTGTCATTCCAGCCTGGATTGCCTGCGGAGTTATTTATCTCGTTTTAAGCAAAATTACACAGAAGAAAATTACTGGTTGAATAGTTGTAGAGGCTACCCGGTGTTGCGAGAAATAATGATTTCGTGTGCCACGGCTCTGTGAGCCGTGCTGCGTTAGAGTGGGATTATCCCATAACAGACTTGAATTTTATTCGCACGGCTCACAGAGCCGTGGCACCCAACAAAAATATGAATAACAAAGCACAACAGTAATAACAACAACCATTATAGAAATTAAACAGGCCAGGCACAGCACCCTGATCCATGGCAAAATGTAAAAGAGGAATTGATGATGAAATCTCCACTGAAACTTGTTTCACTTCTTGCTCTGCTTGCGACCATTGTGCCTAGCGTTCTCTTTTTTATGGGAATGATAGGGCATGAGGCAGTGAAGTGGATAACGCTAGCAGGCACGATTGTGTGGTTCATCGCGACACCTCTGTGGATGGGACGCGAACTACCACTTGGTGCTGACGAAGTAGAAATTTAGTTCGTAGGGTGCGTCGTGACGCACCTCTGAGTTATCTTATTGGTACAAGGTAGTTGGTGCGTTGCAACGCATCCTACGAACTTACCAATGACAATAAACAGTAAGAGTATTTGGAATTAACATCATGATGCGATCATTAAAATACATCACCAGTGGGATTTTGTTGTTGGCCTTGTCTGTTGTTTGCAGTGCGGAGGGTACAAAAACAGATGCACTAACGCCGGTGGCGCTTCGTTGTGAGTATCGCGTCAATCCTCAAGGTATTGATGAAGCAAAGCCGCGGCTATTCTGGCGTGTTGAATCGAATCAGCGTGGTCAGAAACAAATCGCTTATCGAATTCTGGTCGCTTCCTCTTCCCAGTTATTGTCAAACAACCAGGGCGATTTGTGGGATTCGGGAAAAGTGAATTCGTCTCAAACGATTCAGGTCGAATACGAGGGCAAGCCGCTTGTATCCCGTCAGCAATGTTATTGGAAAGTGGCGTCCTGGGACCGAAACGGTGTTTCTTGTTGCTGGAGCAAGCCGGCTTTGTGGACGATGGGATTACTGAATGATTCTGACTGGTCGGCCAAGTACATCAGTCATCGTGATGAGACTCCTGTTTTCAAAGATACCCAATCTCTTTTTCTACCACCCGCCCGGCAGTATCGAAAAGATTTTGCTGTTAAAAAGAAAATTAAACGAGCAACAATTTATGCCACCGCACTGGGGATTTACGAACTCGAACTGAATGGCAAACGTGTTGGAGATGCGTTGTTTGCACCCGGATGGACTGATTACAATTTGCGGGCTTACTACAACACTTATGATGTGACCAAGTTGGTGAATGCAGGTGAAAATGCAATTGGTGCTAACCTGGCTGATGGCTGGTACAGCGGCTATGTCGGTTTCGGTTTGTTGACTGGAATGGGAACAGAAAAAATTGGGCGTTACACTTACGGAAAAACGCCTTCGCTGATGGTGCAACTTGAAGTTGAATACACCGATGGAACGCGGCAAGTTGTTGGGACAGATAAATCCTGGAAGGTGACGGGCGAGGGGCCTATTCGTCAGGCTGATCTGTTGATGGGCGAATTTTACGATGCCCGAATGGAGATGCCGGGTTGGTCTAAAGCTGGTTTTGGTGACAGCAGTTGGCAGGCGGCAATTCTTGCTGAAGAAAACGGCAAGCAACCAGCCACTTTCTATGAATCCCGTAATCCAGAAGGAGCAGGCGGACCTGCAATAAAAGGGCGTAAAGTGAATCTTGGTTTCAAGCGACCCAAGCTGGAATCATTCCCCGGAAACCCTGTTCGCGTCACCGAAGAAATCCGTCCTGTTAGCGTGAAGAAAATGGAAGCCGGGACGTATATTTTCAATCTTGGTCAAAATTTTGCGGGGACTGTTCGATTGAAGCTGAAAGGTCCGGCTGGGCAGCGGGTGATGTTACGGTTCGGCGAAATGCTGCATCCTGATGGTCGGTTGATGACCGAAAACTTACGCAAAGCTCGTGCAACAGATTACTACGTTTGCAAGGGCGATAAAGACGGCGAAATTTACACGCCTCGCTTTACCTTTCATGGGTTTCAATATGTCGAAATCTCGAATCTTCCAGATGGGCAAGAACCTTGTTTAACGGATAACAAACAGGCAGACGGTCCGATGATCACCGGCCTTGTTATCCATTCCGATACACCGATGACAAGTACATTTGAGTGCTCTGATGCGATGGTCAACCAACTCTTCAAAAATGTCGTTTGGACACAGCGGGCAAACTTTTTGGATCTCCCGACAGACTGCCCACAGCGAGATGAACGGATGGGCTGGACCGGCGATGCACAGGCTTATGTTGGCACGGCGTCTTATAATGCAGATGTCGGTGCTTTCTTCACCAAGTGGAACCGCGAACTGATGGAATCGCAAAGGCCGAGCGGTGCGTTCCCAGGCTATGCCCCGTTCCCTTTTCAACATGGATGGGATTTCGGTACCGCCTGGGCTGATGCAGGTGTCATTTGCCCGTGGACAATTTGGCAGGCTTATGGCGATACGCGAATGATCGAACGATGCTGGGAACCGATGACGCGATTCATGCAGTGGCGAAAGAAAACGAGTCGCAACAATCTGGGAGTTAACCACGGTAATGGATGGGGTGACTGGCTGACTTTGGGGGCAGCGACTCCGATCGATTATATCGATACAACGTACTGGGCAATTTCTATAAAAATGATGGCTGAAATGGCTTCGGCAATTGGTCGTGATGACGAAGCGACTGCCTATCGCAAGCAGTTCAATTTAATCAAAGCAGCCTTCAGGAAAAAATATCTTCAAGATGATGGCAGTATCACTGTTAATACACAGACGGCTTATGCTTTGGCACTGGTTGCTGATTTGGTGCCGGAAGAGATGCGAAAAATGGTCGGACAAAAACTTGCAGATATGATTGAAGTCAGTGGCAATCATATGGCAACCGGATTTCTAGGAACCAAACCGTTACTGCCTGTCCTCTCTTCGGTCGGGCAGCACGATCTGGCAACGTTTTTGCTTCAAAGCCACGAGTTTCCATCCTGGGGGTACGAAGTGGATCAAGGAGCCACTTCGATTTGGGAACGTTGGGATGGTTATACAATCGAAGATGGTTTTGGACGACATAATGCTTCCATGAATTCCTATTCGCATTATTCATTCGGCGCGGTTTGCGAATGGATGTTCCGCACTCTCGCCGGGATTGAATCGGATGGGATTGGATATTCAAAAATCATCATCAACCCCACTCCTCCCTCCCCCGGCAGCAACGCCCAACACAAGCCAATCGACTGGGTGAAAGCATCGTATGATTCCATTCAAGG
>JAJRTM010000226.1 GCA_024278285.1 Planctomycetota bacterium | reverse complement strand
TTTCAATTTTTCTTCAGCGAGTTTCAAGACTTCTTCGAGCGTCCATTCTTTGCCCGGTCCTTTTGCTTTGGGGAGTTCAGGGAGAGCGAATGGTTTGCGGGCACCTGCTGCCTCCACTGCAATTCGCAATGATTCCGGCATATTCAAATAAGCTTCATCATCGATGTTTTGCAGGAACTTGCGATAACTGTTTCCGCCACTCCATTTGGCTGCTTTCTGGAACCATTTGAAGTAGGCAACTCGATCTTCCTTCGTCCAATTTTCCTTCAGGTTTCTTAACACGAACGCATAATGCACCTGTTGCAAGTCCGGCTGATTGGCGATCATGGCTGCGATGGCGCTGCCGTAACCTCGGTTTCTTGCCAGTAAATCGTCCAGCTTGGCACCGTTGTGTTTCTGTTCTTTCTTCAACAACGTCACCAATTTATAACTGATCGTTTTAGAATTGAGGTAAACCAGTAATTCACTCAAAACACGATTCAGCGCTTCCGCATCAGAAAGATTTGAATACGCCCATTCATCCTGCTTTTGTACCGTTTGTGATGCTTCCTTTTGAGCCGGGAAGAATGGATCGTATTTTGAAGCGAGTCGGTTGGCGACGGCTTCATCAGGTGCCCCCATGCGAATGAAAACTAATTGCATCGCTCGGATTAAGTCGAGCTTTTTTGCATTATTCAAAGCAGCGAAATTGATCCCTTCCAAAGCAGCAATCAGTCGCGGTTGTAATTCCGGATTCGCCTGTCTTGCCAATCCGATGACGCCGTTGATCAATACGTCATTGTTTTTCTGCCCCAGTACCAGATCGGTCCAAAGTTTGGTTGGTTGATGTTCCAACGCAATACGGGCTGCATAGCGAATGAAGCGGTCTTCACTTCCGAGTTGTTTGACAAGATGCTGCAACTGTTTGGCTGTAAGTTTCAAGCCATCGTGATGCAGTTGTTCGATGCGTTTTCGTTCATCACGCAATTTTTTCTCGGTTGCAAATTTATTTTCATGATTGGCCTCTTCTTTTTTGCCGGTATAAATCACACGGAACAGTTCAGATTGCGTACCGCGTCCACCGGTGGTGAAATAGAGCGCCCCATCGGGACCGACTGCGACATCCGTCAAAGGCAGCGGTGTACGAGAAAGGAATTCTTCTTTGACTGCCTTGTAGCTCGAACCGCTTGGCTGCATGTGAATCGCGTACATCGTGCCGAAGGTCCAATCGCAGATGTAAAACGCCTGTTCGTACTTCTTCGGGAACTTCGTGCCGTAACCGAAACAGGCACCAACGGGAGAACCGGGGCCGATATCGACCAACTGAGGCAAACTATCCGGATAATTCGGCAGCCATTTCCCGGTGCCGCTTCGCCAACCGAATTCGCTTCCACTGCTGGCGTGAACCACGCGCGTCGGTCGATACCATGGCGTGCCAATGTCCCATTCCATGTCGGCATCGTAAGCGAATAAATCACCGTGCAAATTGAAGTCCATATCGTAAGGATTGCGGTAACCGTTGCTGAAAACTTCCCACGTTTTTCCTTCTGGATCGGTCTTGGCAATCCATCCACCTGGTGCGAGTTTCCCTCTTGCGTGACCGTTGGCGTCCCATTGACGCGGAAGCAATAAATCTTCACTCCAGTTGGTCGGGATTCTGCTGGAATAATTCGGATTCTCTTTGTCTTCGCCCGCTTTGAAAGGCGGATTGGTATGATTCCCACAGATGACATAAATCGATTTTCCATCGGGAGAAAGTCGCAACGCATGCGGTCCATGCTCGCCGCCTCCCTGGAAATCTTTCAGTTTGACTACTTCATCATACTGATCATCACCATTGGTATCTCTTGCCCGATATAGCCCACTGCCCGGACCGCCGCTGATGGAAAGATACAGACTATCGAAAGCGTAAAGCATGCCCTGTGCAGAAGTCAGTTTGAAATCCAGCCGTTCGACTTTAGTCGCTTGATCACATCCAATGGAAGCAGGCGTGATGCGATAAATCCCCTTATCTCCCTGATCACTGGCAAGCAAACGCCCTTTGTTATCAAATGCAATCGCGACCCAGGAACCGTGCGTTTCTTTCGGGACGGTGAATAATGTTTCGACTTCAAATCCGGGAAGCAACACAAAGGTATCACGAGGAGTGCCGGTTTCAATCGCCTCTTTCCCAAAGATATCTCCCCACGGACCATCGCCCATCTTGCCGATGATTTTGATTTTCTCTTTGGTGGGGTTCCCCTGCTGATCAACAATTTGCCAATGGGAATCGGTTACGAGATATTGTTTCTTTTCATCGTTTGTCGTCATCACCAATTTCAACGCAAACGCAGAGGCTCCTCCCTGATTAGAAACTTCTGCGATCAATTCGTTTTGCCCCGGTTTAATTTTCGAGGTAATATCCAGCGTCACCGGATCCTGCCATTCAACACTCGTCGCCAACTTCTTTCCGTTCAGATACAGCGTCATCACATTATCGCAGGTCGCTCGAAGTTGAGCGGTTTTTACATTTCCCGAAAACGTCGCTTTCAGACGATACTTGCCATCCTGCTGCGGCCCCCAGATCCATTGTGGAACATCTCCTGCAGAAAAGTCTTCCCATTTCTGCTTGGCTTTTTCTTGTTTCAGAAAGTCATCACGCAGCCGTGAAGCTGCTTTCTCAGGGTATTGAGTGGCGATTTTTTCAGACCGCGTTTGCAATGCCCCTTCTTTTTTATCCTCGGCAGTAACCGATAATGAGCAACTTGCAAGCAGAGCAATACTCATTACCGTTCGAAAGGAAAGGGGGAGGTTGTATTTCATGGTGACTTTCTGAGATTGCTGGGGGGACTTCTTATTGTTCAAAGGAAAACAGGCGTTAGTTAGTAGGCTATTATCAATAAAATGCTGCGTAAAAGTGGCGGAATATTTTTTCAAGCCACAGATCTCCCAGCGAGGCATAGCCACAACTAAACAGGAATTGAACCACGAATGGACGCCAATGAACACGAATTTTCTTTTGGAAACTTCATCTCAAAATGTAGGATGGCGTGCTTGCACCCATCAAATACGGTTTCCACTTTTTTAAGTCTAACGCCGTATCAGTCTCGTGTCGGTGAATCAATGGCACAATTATAATAGATTTTACTCTCAATTATTCATTGAACGCAACCCGGCACGCGAAGATGGGTGCAAGCACACCATCCTACGACTAACTGAAAAAACGAAAATGTGATGGAATGATTTCATTCGTACTACTAAAAGTAAAAGTTTGCGTACGGTGCGCAAATTATAGAAAACAGTTTTTGGTTACGGCTATCAGAATGAACCAGCAATGCTTGGTTAATGGGCATTCATTTGTGGTTCGACACCTTCAAACCAGGCAAAGCTGATTACGCAGTCGCCTTTGGCTTGCCGTTAAACGAATTATCGAAATAGGCGAAAAGAAAATGACATCTATTATCCCTTTGTTTTGTGACTCTGTCTTGATGGAAAGTTCCTTTTGTTTTCTCCGCGACTCTCTGCGAACTCTGCGGTAAATCATATTGAATAATTGGCCTGCGGCTATGTCGGGTTAGGCTGTTATTACATCGCCTCAGGTTTCCAGAGGCTCGCACGGCACTCCCGCTTGTTCGAGGCGTTGATGAGCCAGTTCTGCCCAGGGGCCGCGCTGGTCTAGTTCGAGGTAACGCTTCCAATGCGTGATCGCATCATCGGTCTGTTTCATCTGGCGTAACGTCTCGGCTTTATGCAGATGAGCTTCTGGGAAATCGGGGAAAATGTGTAACGATTCGTCGAATGCGAGCAGCGATTCAGTCCACTTATGCAGTTCCGCATACAGGCAGCCGATTTGCGTCCAGGCTTCGAGATATTCAGGATCGTTTTCTATCGCAGCCAGATATCGTTCCAGCGCGGCTTCTTGTTTGCCGATGCGATACAGACAATCGGCCAGATAAAAATGAGCCTCCGCATCGTCTGGACGAACCCGCAGCGCCTGATGAAAACACCGAATCGCTGCACTGGAGTCAGCCATTTCAGATCGCCTGCATCCTTCAACCATCCAGTCGGTTGCGGTTTGTGGTTGTGTTGCAGGAAGATCGAATCGTAAAAGATGAGCGTGCTGTTCCTCTTCTGCTTCTTCCTGTTGATCGCTTTCCGTTTTGTTTTCTTCTTCGGTGAAGTTGAACAGTCGCTGTCTGGTAGAAGGTTCAAAAACGCCATGCTCGTCTCGAATGACGAGCTGATGTTGATCCGAAAGTATTTCAAGTTGTTCGAGAATTCGTCCCGGCTTTGGCAGAAACTTTTTCAGCATCTGCATACTGCGAGTCAATTCTTCCTGGGTCGCGCCGCATCGCATCAATTCCGAAAGCCTGCGGGCAGCAGTAACTTCGTTATAATTGAAATAGGGAAGCCGACAGACTTTTTTCTCGGCTCGAATCAGCCCGGCCCGTTCCCAACTGCGAATCGTATGCACCGGCAAGTTGAGAAGTTTGCTTAGCATCGCAGGGGTGTAAAGACGTTTGACATCGGGATCGTCGGTATACAATCCCATCATGCTGAGCCAATCCGATTCGCTGACGATGCGAATTTCAATTCCCTCGTGAATCAGCGATTCGGCATGTTGCAATTTGACGGAAGGTTTTCCATCATCTTCCAACGGCCAGCCTTCTTCGCCGATGACGAGCAATGTCGTGTGGCGAGAAACGTGCTGGGTGATATTGCCGCCGTGTTGTTCGATCATCTCGGCGGCTTGCTCGTGCGTCATCGAAGCCAAAGTCCCGGTTAACGCCACCGTTTCCCCCGCCAGAACGCCCGGCGGCTGGAGAGAAGAATCAACATTCTCTTGACGCGGATTCTCCTCGGCAGACGGATTCGCACGAACCTCGTCTGAAGATATAATCGGCTTGTTGGTCGCTTCATCCATGTTGTTTCATACAATTCTCAATTCAATATTTTCCTTCGTGCTTGAGTCTACACGATTTCGCTGGAGAATTCTCACTCTCAGCGTCGACTTTTTTCGTCAGTTTGCCTCATTTCGTGAAATGTTTAACCAGATCAACAGCCAATTACTCGCATGGCTGAAAAAACTGGCTATAATCGGGCTTTTAATGACATTATCCTGACCGGAATTAACCGGAATCAAAAAGTAGGGTGCGTCGTGACACCTTTTTCATACGCATGCCGAGTTGTGTTCAATGTCGCAAAAGATTCGAACCTGTTATTTGTTTTTGATTCACCGGCATTAGCCAGCATCAAATTGACGAAATGGAAACCGTATTTGATGAGTGCAAGCAGACCATCCTACCGTTACGACCAATAAATAATTAAACAAAAACGAAAGTCACCCCATGAGTTCGCTGCAAGATGTTGACCCTGAAGTTTTCCAATCCGTGCAGGACGAAATGCGTCGCCAAAAAGAAGGCCTGGAGTTGATCGCCTCAGAAAACTACACCTCCGCTGCGATTCAGGAAGCAGTCGGAACGGTCCTGACAAACAAATACGCGGAAGGTTATCCCGGACGTCGTTACTATGGTGGTTGCGAATATGTCGACGTGACGGAAAACTTGGCGAGAGATCGCGCGAAAGAACTTTTCGGTGCCGAACATGCCAACGTGCAGCCGCACGCCGGTTCGCAAGCGAACATGGCTGTCTTCATGACGCTGCTCAAACCGGGCGATACTTTCCTGGCGATGGATCTGGCACACGGCGGGCATCTGACACACGGAATGCACCTGAACTTTTCGGGACAGCTTTACAATCCCGTTCATTACGGCGTGACAGAAACAGATCACCGCATCGATTTCGATCAAGTCGCCCGCTTAGCCAAAGAACACAAACCGAAAATGATTCTCGCCGGCGCCAGTGCCTATCCGCGAGAAATCGATCACGCAAAGTTCGCAGATATCGCCAACGATTGCGGTGCGAAGCTGATGGTCGATATGGCTCATTATTCTGGACTGGTCGCTGCCGGAATTCATAACAGCCCGGTTCCTGTTGCTGATTTTGTGACATCGACTTCACACAAAACACTCCGCGGACCACGTTCCGGTTTTGTCTTATGCAAACAGGAATACGCCAAAGATCTCGACCGCGTTGTCTTCCCCGGCCTGCAGGGCGGTCCGTTGATGCACGTTGTCGCCGCTAAGGCTGTCTGCTTCAAAGAAGCGCTACTGCCCAGCTTCAAAGAATATGCTCAACAAGTGGTGAAAAATGCCCAGGCATTAGCTGAAGTGTTAATGGCTGGCGGCTTGAAACTCGCTTCCGGCGGGACAGACAATCACTTGATGCTGTGCGATGTCACCACGATTGGCACGACCGGAAAGATTGCAGAAAAGTCGTTGGATCGAGCCGGGATCACCGTCAATAAAAATATGATCCCGTACGACACCCGCAAACCACTCGACCCCAGCGGCATCCGCATCGGCACCGCAGCACTGACAACTCGCAACATGCAAGAAGACGACATGCGAAAAGTCGGCGGCTGGATCCTCGAAGTCCTCAACAACGTCGAAGACGATGCCGTCATTGAAAAAGTCGGAAAACAAGTTCGCGAATTCGCCACAGTTTTCCCCGTTCCCGGAATCGATTGAGTGAGATAAGGGCTGCTGTGCAGACCAATTGTGCCTGTGGTATCCGGCCTACCTCTTTACAATCCCATTCTGCGGCGGTATTATGTCCAGTGGGGATATGATCACTGAAGAGACCATGCCCTCACATCAATTCCCGATCTGCATAATATGACGCCTCGTGGGCATCATATTCAACATCGTGCAGGTCAATAACAAGTTTTATGTGCCTCACGCACCCAGGCTCACATGGCAATCTACGATCAACCAGTCCGCATCCTGATGAAACACATGGCCGATGCATTCGCGTTGCAGTCCGGTCAGCAGTTCACGAAACAGCAGGCGGTTAACTGGTTCACCGAGCACTACCCCAAGATTAAGAATGGTACGATCACCGCACACTTAGTCCGTCTATCAACCAACGCCCCAAGTCGCCTTCACTACAACGCCAAACTCAATGAAGACGATCTATTCTTTCAACTAGATGGCGGGCATTATCGCCTCTACGAACCCAACCAAGATCCCGTGCCGATCCGAAAACCCGACGTCCCACTACCCGACGAAGATTCAGAACCGCAAGGTTCGGCCGAATTCGCATACGAAAAAGATTTACGCAACTATCTCGCTAAGAACCTTTCTGTCATAGAATCCGACCTTACGCTTTACGAGGACGAAGGAATCAACGGTATTGAATTCCCGGTTGGTGGTCGCTTCATTGATATTCTCGCGGTCGATTCCAGCGGCGATTTTGTAGTCATCGAATTGAAGGTTTCCCGCGGTTATGATCGCGTCGTCGGCCAATTAATGCGTTACATGGCATGGATTCGCAAAAACCAAGCTGAACCCGAACAAAGCGTTCGTGGCATCATTGTCGCTCGTGAAATCAGCGAAGATTTGTTGTTGGCCTGTTCGCTGCTCGCGGGTGTTCAACTGTTTGAATACGAACTATCGTTAGCCGTAAGGCAAGTGGATACCGAAACCGGCACATAACAAATCGGTGCACACGGAGCCGCGGGTCGCGCGGCTTTTTGAAATCATAGTCGTTCGCAGGCGACCCCTTCGGTCAGTCCCTCGGCTGCAGCCACCCAGATATCTTCCATGTTTGTGAAGGAAGCATCCAAGCCCGGACCTTCGGGGCCGGAGGCGGGTGGCCCGACCACTTTTAGTGGTTGGGTGCCGTGAGGCACAAGATGAATGCGCCATGTGCTTTCAATTTCATTTGCGATTCCAATTAGATGGAAACCGCATGGCGCGTGCGTCTTGTTGCTGCGCAACCCAACCGCCACAGGCGGGCGGGCTACCCGGTTGAATAGTCAGAGGAATTCTACACAATTTGCTCTCAGAACAGGAAGCGTCATTCCCAGCCACTCATCATTGAATAGTTACCATTTGACATAAATAATGTCATTGTTATTTGAGTGGCATTTTTATTGATCTGTGTTTAATCCGTGTTCATCCGTGGCTCTTTTTTCTTTTAGCCACTAAAATGTGGGAAGGACCAAAACTTTGAAACCGATCCGGGTGCTTATGCAATAGATATCCAAGATCGCCAGCAGGCTGATGAGTTGTCGAAATTGTCAGGAGTGCAGTAGGGTGCGTTGCAACGCACCAAATGAGGCGTGTATGTCAAAGGGGCGTCACGATGCATCCTACGACTACCTCTTTACAATCCCATTCTGCGCGGTATTATGTCCAGTGAGGACATGAGTCCTGAAGAGACCATGTCCGCACATCAATTCCCGATTTGCACAATATGATACCTCGTAGGCGTCATATTCAGCATCATGGGAGTAAATAACAAGTTATCCGTCCGAAATTTCTCTGCAGGCAAAAGGACAGACACGATGAAAACGAAAAACCGCCGCATGCTTATACTGTCGGCAATTACGACACTCGCCGCTACCGTTGTCTTTGCTGGGCTCTATATGCAAATCGAACAACCAGTGCTCGTTACGCAATTGGAGGTAACGCTTGCCAATCTACCGTTTGGTATAGACGCAACCGAAGTTGACAACCACATGGGCTCGACTCCTGACTCCGTCCACGAAACACAGGGCGTCTTGATGTCGCCGTTCACAATGCTGACTCCGGAAAATGGGCTTGCAGCCAATTACGGCCCGCCCCAAGACTTCACATTGCGTCGGTGGAACCGCGATGGTGTATCTGCCGTTGTAGCGCTCGACGACACCGGCAAAGTCGCAGGGCATTGGGCTTGGCGCCCCGCCGACATCAATTAGCCGGGTGCCCCCCGGGTGAGGTTGTGGCACACGAAAACTTTTTCCAATAAACTTTCAATACAAACAGTGCAGTAGGGTGCGTTGCAACGCACCAAATGAGGCATGTATGAAGAGGGCGGTCCCTCTGGTGAAGGTATCAAGTTTGAAGATTGAGAAGAACAGATTAAATCCAAACGCGGGTGGCCCGACCACTTTTAGTGGTTGGGTGCCGTGAGGCACAAGATGAATGCGCCATGTGCTTTCAATTTCATTTGCGATTCCAATTAGATGGAAACCGCATGGCGCATGCGTCTTGTTGCTGCGCAACCCAACCGCCACAGGCGGGCGGGCTACCCGGTTTTCTTTTTGCGGCAAGTGAATTCAATCGTTGGCCTATGGGAAACATACGAGGAAAAGCAGATGATGAGAAGTGGATACATTCAAGCGATGGCTGTGGGAATGTCAGTGATTCTATCAGGCTGGGTGAGTATACACGCCCAGGAGACTGAAAAGAATAGACAGTATGGTTATGTGGGGCTTCGTCCCCTGCCCCGGGATGAACGCGACCACAAAGTAGACCACGGCGGATCTTGGGCTGGCACACCAACCTATGCGGAGCAGAAAGGAAATTACCCGTTTGTCGCTGAGCATCTCGACACACTGGAAGGCTGGATGGAAGGAGACTTCAAGACGACGCGAATGTTCTTCGAGCATTATTGGGGGCTGAACGAGAAGTTCGACAATCTCGATCCCGAAAAGAACCAGCTCGTGAAGAAGATAATGAATTGCGAGAAGCAAGGTGGAACACTCGCACACATCCTGATCGCACGCGAATACAGGCTTGCTATACACAGGGGCCACAAGGACGCCAAGCCGGGACCATTCAAGGAGGATACACGAATACTCTACGAGAAGGATATCGACGACATACGCGCGATGTTCAAGAAAGCGCACAAACAGGGGATCCTGAACCATGACAACTACAAACTGATCCAGATGGTTGAGCATCCGTCCTTCTTCGCCGAAGACAAACGTTTCCAGCCCATCATGGATAAGTGTGACGGCATCGCCTATGAGTGCCATCAGTTCAACCGCCACTGGCCGTTAGAAACCGGTTGGTCAAAGCCCGATAAGGTCATCCAGGGTGCCAAATGGACCCTGGACCAGGGCAAAGAATACATCTTTTACTACGGCCCCATCATCTGGAAATCAGATCAGTATTACGATTTCATCGAACGGGACTGGCTCAAGAAGTACTGGAAGGCCGGCCTGCCTAAACACGACCCGAAGATGCATTACTACCTAAACATCTTCCCCCACGGGTCGGGCCGCATGCGCCCCGTTGGACCTGAGTCGGACCCACACTCCAAACTGGGCTTTACCAAGTGGCTCATCCAGGAAATCAAGATGGACCCCCAGCAGATTAGAGAGGCCAACAAGGCAATCGACAGCGACGAGAAATAGCCGTGCTTCGTACATCCATTTCTCGCGGCGGGTGGCACTGCGAAAATAAAAATTGGGTGCCACTGTCTGGCTTGTCCAGCAGTGCGAATTACGGCTGTCATTCATGATGAAGCAGAGTCAACTTTAACATCGCCTGTAACAATTAACCGGGTACCTCAGTCAATCCGTTCAGGATTTCCTGAGTGCCGTCAGGTACCCGAGGTATTGAGTGAATAGTTTGAGAATCAATAAAAGCATAGCTCGATAACAAATCCCTCGGGTTGCTACGCAACACAGACAACCCTAAACGGGATTGTCTGTGGTACCCGGTTGTGCAGACCAATTGTGCCTGTGGTATCCGACCTACCTCTTTACAATCCCATTCTGCGGCAGTATTCTGTCCAGTGGGGATATGAACCATAGAAGATACCATATTCTCACATCAATTCCCGATCTGCATAATATGACGCCTCGTGGGCATCATATTCAACATCATGCGGGTCAATAATAAATTATCCGGCTCACACACTCTCGTCGACGTTCCGATGGTATATCTCAAATACAAAATGCCGGCAGATCTTCCGTGTTACACCGATTGGGACTTCAAGGTGTATCCGGGCACGTTCCTCTTCTTGATGCCAGCAATGATCGCCGCGTTTCACAGGCGAATTGCAAACGACTCCAAGTACGCCCACATGTGGGCGTCAAAAAGTGGCATTTACAAAGAACATCTCGACTGCAAAGAAGTTCTGAAATGGCTTGAAACACACGAGAACTCGGCTGACAACATCGTGGCTTGGGATAATGCGGTTCGCGATCTGTTTTGGTCAATGAGTCAACCGTTGGTTTACGGCGGCGAGTATCATGATGTCCATTGTCCTGCATGTGACGCGCACTATGCTGCTGACGTAATGCAAAAGCACGAATGGTCATTCGGTGAAGATCTGGCTGCTGAAGGTGGGCATCGACTCGCTTGTCCGAACGAACACACAGTATACTCAATAATGGAGTGGAACAGTTGAACGTCGTTGGAACAAAACGCCGGATAACAAGGCGTTGCACCGGAGCGGCGGTCGTTCCGTGGCTCGACTCAATCAAAAAGTCCGCGGAAGAGGAATAGCATGAAAAAATTATCAATTGCTCTGTTAATGCTTATGGCAACAGGTATCAGTATGGCTGACGAACCTTTCAGCAGTATCAAGCCAATCGATTCAAGCAATTGGGCTGTCGATCCTGTCGAGCATGGAATGACTGCGGAAGTCTTTATCCGCTCGGAATCGCTGCATTTCATGACAGGTATGGCAGCTCGTAAGGGGATCAACAACTTTTTCCACTTCACCTCGCTGGCGAAAGCTGAAGATAAATGGGTGGTCAGTCCAAACAACGATGTCATCTATTCAATGTGTATCGTTGACGCATCTAGGGGATTCACCCTTACTTTACCTGACACCGGCAAGCGATTTATCACGGCACAAATCGTCTCGGAAGAACACACGAGTCGTCAGTTCGTCAGTGGTGGCGAGTACAAATTCGCGGGGAACGAATTCGCCGGAACGCACGTAGGGATAGGCATTCGCGTGGGAACTGACGCGTCGGAAAAGGATGTGGCATTCATCGTCAAAAAACTTCAGCCGAAAATGAGAGTTGAAGCTAACTCAGCGGGAAAGGTTCCAGAGTACGAGGCAAAGACATTGCTCAAGGTTCGTGACGCACTGATGGAGGGATACGACGATCTTGCGGACACGTTTGGCCAGATGACTGATGACGTTAGCAAGGTGAAAGATTGGGAGAAGTTTACGTACGCTACTGCCGGTGCCTGGGGGTTGTCCGAAGATAAATATGCGATGTACGCGCCGTACAATTTGGAGGGAGCCAAGAAAGACAAGTGTTACACCGCGACTTACAAACAGCCGAAAGTAGGCCAGTTCTGGTCAATCACGGCATACAACGATCAAAAATACCTGATGTCAAACGAACATAACATTATCAATTCTGGTAACGTGAAACTGAACGACGACGGAACATTCACAGTGCACTTCGGTTCCAAGGAAGCGTGTTCTCACCGAACCGACGTAAAGAACTTTATTCTGACAACCGAAGACAACTGGGGATTCTTGATGCGAGCCTATGAACCGGATGCTGAGGCATTTAAGAAATACAAGATGCCTGCATTATCAGAGTTGAAGTAAACCAAGTTCCTCCACAGAACAAAGCCATGAACACGAATTTCAAAATGGCGGGTGGCCCCCTACGCCGTGAAGTGAAATTTTCTTTGGAATGTTATATGTCTTGATGCGACAGGGGGGTTCGCGTCATGAAGCGACTATCCGAACTGCAATTGTTGTGCAGTTCGATATCCTCTGGAAACCCAAACAGGAGTTGGGATGTCGCATCAAGACAAGAATTCATTATCGCAATTCGTTGTTAATTTTGCAACCCTCAAGCTCGTGATTGACTGGCTTTTGAAGCCGGCGTTATTTTCCGGCGTGCAGCGATTATCAATGTCTGACGGACCGCTTTGTCCATGCTCGCAAAGTCGCCAAAAAGACATTTTGATGGTACAACGATCCAGGCGATTCGTATCAGGAATTTATCGGTGTGCTGAAAAAATGGCAGACACGATTAACTGTTGCCATTGTTGCGGAAATGCGTTTACGGATGCAGGAGGAACTTGCGAATCAGTATTTGGTTGGTGTTTTTTTGTCTGTGCTGTCGATGGATCTCGTGTTGAAGTTCCGCGAACAGAACCGAATCAACAGGCGTATTCAGCCAGGAAAAAACAGGAACGTAAAAGAGTTAAAGCGAAGAAAAGCAAAGAAACAATCGGCAGAATCTATCGAAAAGAAAACAGCAACCACGCAAATCTGGTTGACGTTATTATGGCACGTCAGCACCGGTTTGCCCTGGGCCTGGAAAAGCGGTCCATCGGATTCCAGCGAGCGCCCGCATCTGCAGGAAATGCTCAGTGAATTGCCGGATCACTCTTTAATAACAGCAGATGCGGGCTTTGTCGGGTACGATTTCTGGAAGTCAATCATCGATGCCAAACATGATTTTCTGATTCGCATTGGAGCCAATGTGAAGCTAATCAAGCAGCTCGGCTATGCGCGGGGAAACGGTTCGACTGTTTATCTTTGGCCCGATCGAACCGCACGAAAAAATGAACCCCCTTTGGTGTTACGATTGATCGTCATTCACAACGGCAGACACCCGGTCTATCTGGTGACCAGCATCACATATAAGAAAAAACTGAGCGACAAACAGGCTCGCGTTATTTATCAATATCGTTGGGGCATCGAAGTTATTTTCCGCACGTTCAAGCAAACTGTTGGACGACATAAACTTCGCAGCCACAACGCAGAAAATGCCAAGATGGAATTGGACTGGTCGCTGCTGGCTCTCTGGATGATTTCTCTTTTGGTGCAACGCGAACTGGTTCAATCCGGCGAAGACCCGTCCCAGTTAAGCCCAGCGCGACCGATACATTTGCAACGGCTCAAAAACGAGCCGCAACTATCCGGTTAAAAAAAGAAAAAACAAATCGGCCCCCAAAAATCATCTCAGCAACCTATATGATAAAAAAGAAGCAAATCAAAATGAGCTTAAAGCAACCTGAAATCTGTCCAACGATTGGGGTCCACTACCTAGATGTGGTATGCGGGGAATAGCTGCTTGGATACACTACAAGAGAGGCAACAAACACAACTTTCAGGGCTGTGGTTTGCGGGGAATGGCTGCTTGGATACACTAGGAGTATGCTCCTGAATATTGTGCAAAAGGCTGTGGTTTGCGGGGAATGGCTGCTTGGATACACTTCGGCCTGATAAGCGAGAAGCCAGATTCGTGCTGTGGTTTGCGGGGAATGGCTGCTTGGATACACTGTATATGCGTTGTTTATCTGATACTTATGAGCTGTGGTTTGCGGGGAATGGCTGCTTGGATACACTCGGCAGTGGTCTCAACCTCTACTCTTGACGGCTGTGGTTTGCGGGGAATGGCTGCTTGGATACACTGTACGGTGCCGGTTGGTTCCAAACAGATTCGCTGTGGTTTGCGGGGAATGGCTGCTTGGATACACTTGATGAGTCACTAGAGGAAAATGAAACCCCGCTGTGGTTTGCGGGGAATGGCTGCTTGGATACACTCGAAGGCTTCTTCAAAAGCCGCCGCACCAGGCTGTGGTTTGCGGGGAATGGCTGCTTGGATACACTCAAATCGAGCAGCTACCACAGCACAGGCACGCTGTGGTTTGCGGGGAATGGCTGCTTGGATACACTTTAACCTTTTTGCATAATCAGCCCAACTGAGCTGTGGTTTGCGGGGAATGGCTGCTTGGATACACTTCCGCACAGCAGAGGTTATCAATCATCCAGGCTGTGGTTTGCGGGGAATGGCTGCTTGGATACACTAATCTGATAATGCTTCTACGTAGGGAATATGCTGTGGTTTGCGGGGAATGGCTGCTTGGATACACTTACAGAAAGCAATAGCCACAGGCAACATGTGCTGTGGTTTGCGGGGAATGGCTGCTTGGATACACTAAGCAACCCTACTAAGGAGTGAGACTATGAGCTGTGGTTTGCGGGGAATGGCTGCTTGGATACACTTATATCCCTGAATGGATAAGTTAATGGTCGCTGTGGTTTGCGGGGAATGGCTGCTTGGATACACTGGACAACATCAATATAATGACGACCATCGCGCTGTGGTTTGCGGGGAATGGCTGCTTGGATACACTAATAACGATTTCCAATCGCCCAGGTTTTTGCTGTGGTTTGCGGGGAATGGCTGCTTGGATACACTTTTGCGTTTGCGTTTGCGTCTCTGCCTTAAGCTGTGGTTTGCGGGGAATGGCTGCTTGGATACACTGCACAGGACAGTGCAGGGTAGATCAGTGGTGCTGTGGTTTGCGGGGAATGGCTGCTTGGATACACTCTTACGATCCCGATACGCTCGTAAGAGTCGCTGTGGTTTGCGGGGAATGGCTGCTTGGATACACTTCGATCATCTGGAGTATCTTGCAGCGTATGGCTGTGGTTTGCGGGGAATGGCTGCTTGGATACACTTCGCCGCGCCTCAGACTGTCTGTGATGCTCGCTGTGGTTTGCGGGGAATGGCTGCTTGGATACACTTGGTGTGATGGTAGATCATGCGGCAGCAGCGCTGTGGTTTGCGGGGAATGGCTGCTTGGATACACTTATAGATACCTACTACTGCAACTACTACAAGCTGTGGTTTGCGGGGAATGGCTGCTTGGATACACTCCTAAGTAGGCGGCGCACAGTTAAATCCGGCTGTGGTTTGCGGGGAATGGCTGCTTGGATACACTTTTACGAGGTAATGAGAGACAACACAACACGCTGTGGTTTGCGGGGAATGGCTGCTTGGATACACTTTGCTCCCAATTCTGGAACAAACAAAAGCAGCTGTGGTTTGCGGGGAATGGCTGCTTGGATACACTGGTTTGGTTTGCAAACCCCCCCTTTTTTTCGCTGTGGTTTGCGGGGAATGGCTGCTTGGATACACTCTCAATGCAGCGGGGGAAGCTCGCGGCATTGCTGTGGTTTGCGGGGAATGGCTGCTTGGATACACTTGTGCGTATATCGGCTTGCGACAGACCTGGCTGTGGTTTGCGGGGAATGGCTGCTTGGATACACTCAGTCCGTATGTTACGTCCGTGTGGATTTCGCTGTGGTTTGCGGGGAATGGCTGCTTGGATACACTACTCATGTTTTTGAGCAGCTTCGATGCTCTGCTGTGGTTTGCGGGGAATGGCTGCTTGGATACACTTCCAGCGATAGAGGCTCCCACGAGAAGTTTGCTGTGGTTTGCGGGGAATGGCTGCTTGGATACACTGCTGCCCCTCCCAGCATCGACGAAGATATCGCTGTGGTTTGCGGGGAATGGCTGCTTGGATACACTGACAAAACGCAGCAGGTGGCCGAGGTGAGCGCTGTGGTTTGCGGGGAATGGCTGCTTGGATACACTCCGGCTTCGGTGAAAATGATCGGACAATAAGCTGTGGTTTGCGGGGAATGGCTGCTTGGATACACTTGAGTGCGTTGATCGGGCTCGAAGAAATAGGCTGTGGTTTGCGGGGAATGGCTGCTTGGATACACTTCGGCTGGCACAGAAGTGAAATACCGAAGTGCTGTGGTTTGCGGGGAATGGCTGCTTGGATACACTCTGTTTGCTGTAACCTGATGCTTTGAAAGTAGTTCTGTGAAAACGGCTTTCAAAAAAGAGTGAGTTGAGACGGAGGGGACTCTGCCTTTGTTGCAGTTTTTCCATAAAAAACATCCATTTTTCCAAATTGTCGGTCTGTTATGACAAGCAGGCGGACATGACCGGAAGAGGGTATTTTTCTGCGAAGGCGTTCCCGAAACGCTTTTGCAGATTCTTCGCCGGCGCAATAACGCGCGTAGACGGAGTATTGTATCATCGAAAACCCTTCTTTCAAAAGAAGATTTCGAAACTGGGTTGATTTTGTGCGTTCTTTTTTTGTCTTCACCGGCAGGTCAAACATTGCGAAAATCCACATTCCTCTGTACCCCGATAAGACAAGTTCACGTCGTGGCATGACAGATCATCCTTTCTGGTAGTTCCAACTTTTGGGTCTCTCCTGCAAAAATATCATTCAGCGATTGAGCGGTACGTGCAAGGGTGTCGAACAAGGTGCGCGAATGACCGCCAATTTCCACACGTCCGGTTAATGAAGCCAGCAACTGCTGACGGGTGTTGCGGTCAAATTCGGATTCAGTGCCATATTCGTTGACGTGCTCTGCGACTGCCTGATCGACCAGAACTCGAAATGGTTCCATTAAATCGTCGGCCAGGCAGAACGGGTTGTATTTGTTGTGGTGATGAATGCCGAGAGAGGGATGCAGACCGGAAGCACAAATTGCCCGGGCGGTGATTGCCCGCAAAACAGCATAGCCATAATTGAGCAATCGATTTTGATCGAGAGCAGCCCGGTCTCTTCGAAAAGTATTGCTGCCGAATATGGCGGTCCAGTATTTTCTGGCTGCTCTCGCTTCTACATTTTGTGGGTCACCTGACTTCACCAGGGGGAGTAGTGGGCGCAGGCCAAAATCGTCTTCGAAAAGAGTTTCCAGCAGTTCTGCCTGGGCCGAAATTTTAGCTCGAATAACCTGTTTCCAAACTTGTTTGCATAAAGGACGTTTGGCTGCAGATTGATTCGCAAAGCGTTTCGATTGAATATGGTTCCCTTGAATAGGAATCAGCATCCCATTGGGAAGTCTGCGCTGGTCGCAGGTAATGAAAATCCCCCCCTGGTCTGCAAGACTTGAGAGAACGGCTTGCGTGTAGCTGACTTGCGGATGCGAAACGATTAGAACAGCCAGATCGTTTAATGGGATGGTGGCAGGTTTTTGAGAATTGCCTGCATCAATCACCAGTTGATCGAAACGAACCTTGAGCCTTGCAGGGGTTTCCGAGATATCAAGAATTCGATTGTGCATCTGTTGTGGTCTTTCTGAGCTCAGAATGTACCCACAACCTCCTGTTAAGAAAATGCTCCGTTTAATATTTTGTTTTGCATTGCTTCATCGTGACATGGAAAAAATGTAAGATCAAGCTTTTTCTGGTCTACAGAGGAAAAACATCAGAATCAAACAATTAGTCGTTCGCAGGGAGTATTTCACCGAGGGGAGTTACGCGAACCTTTCGGGCATTTCGTTTCCGGAAATGATCCGTTGCTGCTACGCAATTTCCATACGCACCATAAGTTCGATCATCGTTCCCTGTATTTGCTTGCCAATGCTCCCAAAGTTGAATCTGTTTTGCAGAGAGTTTAGAAACGCGATAGAGAATTCTCTCGCCGTTTTCACCATCGAGTTCGATATAGTCGTTGGCGCAGATGGAGAACATAAACTTTTTATTTGGTCCCCAGTTACGTTGAAAGACTTCTTCCCCTGCTGCGCGGGCTTGTTTACCTAATCTGCGGTTGGCTTCCATGCGAGTGACAATGTGGTGTTCCCATTTTTCGTTTCCTTTTTTGTCGAGAGTTTGCAGAATAATGGCGTGATGATTGGAACCTTTTCCTGAAAGGACATTTCGTTCTCGTGGTTCTTTTCCAATCGTGCGTGGGTTCCCAGAAATCTGAATACGAACTTTGTGAATAGGAATTTGCTCATCAGACTTTGTTATCAGGAAGGGGTGATTTTCGGGATCTGAAAAAACTTTCGCGTCTTTGGCGCCGAGCTGTCGCATTTTTTCTTTGATACATTCCTTGATATGGGGATCAACAATTCGTTCAATTTCTCCTTTGGATAGATTGGCGATGGGCTTGCGAATTCGATAAGTATCTTTTCCCTTATCTCCCGGGTGTGCTTTACTGTAATTAGAGCCAGCTTCAAGTGGTCCCGCCAGTTTTCGCTTGGGCTGATGATACACTTTGATTGCGTCAATGACTGAAGTTACCGAAGGGACAAACTGGTTCCAGGGAGCCTGGACAGCAACAAACATTTTCCGGGTGCCTTGCTCTGATGCTTTTTGAGCCGCATCGGAAAGGCGATGAACCATTCCGACATCTGTTAAAGCAATTACAAGTGCATCAATCGCGTGATGCTTGTGGTTATCACGATTTTTTGTGCTTCCCCCGAGTAGACTTTCGAGTTGCCATTCTCGCCTTAGATGGGCGGTAATGCCCCCAGCGAGTGATTGAACCCTCAAAGTCCCTTGTTCGTCGGAACGGCCCCCATAAAACATCGCCAGATACTCTGCAGCTAGTACCGAGTTGTAACGAGTGTCGTTCAATTGCCGGGTAACAAAGCCGTCGGGAACTTCTTCGGTTAAAAAACGATCCAATTTCACCCGAGCAAGCCGTCCCTTGAAAGCACGAACACGATTCAGAATTTCGTTCCATTTTTCTTCACCGTGATGATACACGTGAAACGGTAGCTGATCTTTTTTTACGTGCCGATTTTCATGGCTATAGCAAAGTGTTTTATTGATATAAGAATTATCGAGATACCGTCTGGGGAAAATGTGTTCGACATCAAACTGTGCTTCCGAACCGAGAAGCGATTGCATGTCGATACCTCTGCCGGTGTAAGGACATGTCCAGTTGCATTCATCAGCAAGTAAAACTTTTTCGACATCCCAGCGAGAAGGGTTTTCGAGGTTCATTTCTTCAAGGATTCGTTTTTTTGCTGCGGTTCTTGCTTTTTCGTTGGCCCTGTTTTTATCCGTAATATCTTTTCGTTCATTACGGGATTTTTTCAATTCCCGAGCCGTCTCTATTCGTACGATGTTTGGAATTCCGTACTTGCGCACCATATTGTTGACGATTTTGCGAAGCTGTGTCATTGCTTTCGAGACGGCTGGATTGTGAAGTTCCGGGAATGCTTTATCTACCGGGGGCAATTTTGTGTAAACCTCTTTTGTCTCAAATGACTCTGGGTAGATTTCCTTTCGAGCCGTTGAATAAGCCATTCCATTTCTCATCGCATCAGCCAGTTTATGGAGGGCTGCTTTTGAATGACTTGCGTAGCCCTGTTCTAAGGTGACTTCCGAAACTTGCCTGGCTTGTTCTGCATCGAGTCCCCAGATTTTCTTTGCGTGCCGAATGAGGGAATCTTCTTTTTCAAAATGAAGCAGATCGTAAACAATAGCGTCTTGCTGGTTGGGAGTCATTGTGTCCCACTGCTCACCAAAAATCGGAAATAACTTTGCCCGAGTTTTATTCCCGAGAATGTTTTTTTCGCCCCCTTCTTCAATACTGAATTTTGATTTTTTAGGACATTTCAACAATTTACGAACTGCTGCGTATGTCATTGATTGAACGCTTTGCAGTTCATCGTAAAGAATCTCTTTTTCAGAGATTGTTAAAAAGTGTGAGCTTAAATCTGCTTTTACCAAAACAAGATGATTGATCGCTTGCAGAATGCGGGATTCCTGGACGATTGGTAAAGCTAAATCCGCTCGTCGTTTTCCTGGCTCCAGTTCACATTTTCCGATTAAGCCTTTCTGTGATTTTAATGGTCGTTGATAAAAAATTGCCTTGTAGAGTTCACGTTTTAC
>JAJRTM010000225.1 GCA_024278285.1 Planctomycetota bacterium | reverse complement strand
GTTATCCTGGTTACAATTCAGATTACATTGGAAAGCAGCGCTGCCAGTTCGGATTGGCGCGATACCCCAGTTTTCGAGAATATGCGTTTCAAAACGGTTCTTGCTGTTTCTTCCGTTATGGAGAGCTTGTCCGCCGCCTCTCGAGGCGATTTGCCGATACCAATCAGTGAGGCCAATCGGGATTCTGCCAGAGTTAACTCCAGTAGATCTCTAACGAGTGCGGGATCCACTGGTTCAGCAGGTAAACACTCCGTTGCAAGTACGAGGAAGCGCGACGTTGCAAATGGCTGTTCGTCAAATGTCCGCGCTTCTACCGGAAGCACGCGAAGTACGACGCTCGTATTGCAGCCACTCCGAACAACGATTGGCTGCTTCTGCTTCGGCGGACGATCCTCCGCTTGTCCGTTGGATAGCAGCTCCCGACAAACTTCGACGAACGCCGCATAATTTTTGCCACTAACGACAAAACAGCCGCCTGGGGCGTTTATTTCCCCACCAATGAATTCGGACGCCTTGTCATTCTTGAAGATAATTTTTCCAGAGCCATCCAGCAGAAAAACGCCGCATGACAGGCGCGAGAGCGCTTCAGCGAGAACTAGCTGATGGGTTTCAGCTTCCGTCAACCTAACGGTCAGTGCCAGTGATTTCTCAACATTTTCCAGAATTCGCTCCAATAGCGTCGCGTCATCATCCGTATAAGCAGGATCGCCCAATGCTGCGTGAACTGAAAGTACAACGGGAATTTTCGGATGGGGTAAAACCACGGTACCTATGATTGATCCGAGACCAAACCTAGCCCTGAAGTCTGTGAAAAACGGGTGCGTGGCAATCTCATCGGGCGTCGCCAAATCTTGCTCGGTGAGACACGCATGACCAGAAAGCATTGCTCGTTCCATCAGCCTCGGCGCCAAGAAGTCAACCTTCCAAGCATGGGAATCGTATTCGAGTTGCGCTTCTTTCAATCGTGGCGAAACGATTGTCGCCAATGAATCATCCTGATTCTGGATAATCAGGACGCCTCCAATTGCATTGAAGCAGTTACCTATTGAATCGAGCGCTCGTGGCCATAAGCCTGGGCTGCCTGCGGCCGCGTAGATTGCTTCAAGAGCGATCGCCAATTTATCCGATTTAGTCTGCACAGCACTGCCCCACAACAAGAGCTAAACCTGCAAAGACTGTACCCCATTTGGGGTATGACAGCTAGTTTTGTTTGTGATTGAATTGAATAGTACCTTTCAATTTCAGCAATTCCTGAAAATCAGGTTGAGCGATCATTTAAGTGAGATGAATACTGCGGTTAGTTTAGTTACAAGGGGAAAACAATGAAAGCCAAATACTCGAAATTACGCACAATGGTTCTGGCGTCTCTCGGGCTAGCAATAGTTGCTGGAACGTTAACCGGCCCCGCGTCGGCGAATACCCCGCAGTCTAACTCGTTTGCCGCAAATTTGGCCAATATTCCAGCGCAGAAAATTCACATACAATTGAGCAACTGGCACAGGGGACCACCCCATAGATTTTACAGGTCAGCCAACTTGCCTTGGCCATTCCTCCGCCCGTAGAAAATCGACTAACTCACAAGTAATATGGTCAATATTAAAATCTTCATGGTCTCAGAGCCCTGCCAGGTGTTGCTGGTGAAAACCAAACAATGTGAGGTAACTTGCAAATTTTTTTGCCAATATTTTGAATCAACCTCTGATTGTCAGATAATCGGGGAATATATTATATAATTTTATATTGATGTTACTACAATATTTGGAAACATTTCCGATGGATGGAATTAGTCGTAGAGCTGTTTTAGAATTCGCATTGTCAGCTCCCTTGATTGCTGCTTTATCAAGGAAAACCAAGGCCTTCGATTATTCCTCTTCTTTTCTGATGCAATGGAGGCAACACATTCTTGCGAATGGAGTGAAACTCTATACAGCGCACGGGAAAGGCGAGCCAATCACCGCCCAGGTACGCATCCGGTACGGAACAATAAATGAAGTGTCAGGCGAAGAAGGGCTGTTGCATTTGCTCGAACACGCGATGATGGCCGGAGGTGCCGGGCAATATAGCCAATCGGCAGTCAGACAAATACGCGATATGTTTCCGGAACAGAATGCCCATACGGGATTGGACTTAATAGAGTTTTCCGCAGTATTTCAACCGAGACAACTATCGAAGTTTCTGGCCGTGACTGCATGTTCGATATTTGAGCCTCACCTCGATCCAAACCTCATTGATCGGGAACGAGACAGAGTCGTTGAAGAATTAAGTGAATTTGCGAATTCAGAAAGACACCTACATTTTCGGGATTTTGATAGTGCGCTTTATGGTGCCGCCCATCCTTTAGGTAGTGATAACCTACAGGTAGAAATTAATACGGCACGGACTGCTGCTTATGATGACGTCCGCCGGATCCATGCAAAGTTTGCATGCACCAATTTGATTGATGTTTTTCTGGTAGGTGGACTGCCCCCTAATACGAAGGATTTGGTATTCAAATTTTTCGGCGGATACCAAACCAAAAAGGGCAAGAGCATAGCCGTCCCAAGGGTTGAACTTTTGAATAAGCGGCTGAATCTGGGTCCATTGCATGCTTCTGAACTGATGCATGGTCGGTCAGAAGTAATAATAGGTTGGAACACCGAAGTTTTCTTCGGTCACAAGGATACAAGCGCCTTGAAATTGGCCCTTAAACATTTGAAAAAGAGGATGTTCGAGTTAATCAGCAGATCAAAGGGATTGGTTTATGGATTACAATTGGAGCACACACAGAATGCCTATCAGTCAAGTGTTACAATCGAGGCGTC
>JAJRTM010000224.1 GCA_024278285.1 Planctomycetota bacterium | reverse complement strand
CATCGAAATTAACGGCAATTATCAGCGAAAACGTCTCCACAAAATTGAATGCAAATCACCAATAAAATCGATTCGCATTACCATCACAGCCACCAACGGCATCAACCACGCCCGCCTTTGCGAAGTACGGGTTTATT
Source organism: Planctomycetota bacterium (assembly GCA_024278285.1). GTDB lineage: Bacteria > Planctomycetota > Planctomycetia > Planctomycetales > Planctomycetaceae > Rubinisphaera. Next base: position 4,854 of record JAJRTM010000224.1, on the reverse strand, counting down.
AGGCGTTAGGTAGTAAGCGTTGGGCGTTAGGAAAACGGCAGGGCCCGCTATTGCAGAGCGAACATCACGTCATATACCATGTATTCTATCACTAAAGTGTATTGGAATATCAATTTGTTCTTCTCCGGAAAGAATCTTCTGATGAACGTAAACAATCCACAATTCCATTTGAAGTCATCTCTCATTTTTAAAATGATTACGCTGGTAGTCGTAGTAGCTGCATTTGCGAATACTGCCTGGGCGGCATCGTTTGATATCACTGATTTCGGAGCGATGGCGAATGATGAAAGTGATGATACGAAAGCTGTGCTTGCTGCATTGGCTGCCTGCCGTGAGGCGGGGGGAGGGACTGTTTTTATTCCAGCCGGGACGTTTATAATTTCCCGGCAAAAAGCGGAATCGCCGATTCTTGCGCTCTGTTCGAACCTAACCTTGCGAGGGGAAGGGGCTGCTTCAATTTTGAAGTTTGATCCGAAAGTGAACCAATCCAACTTCTGGCGAATGCTCGGTTCTTCCGAAGGTGAAGTGCGAAACATCACCATCCGCGATTTGCATTTGGATGGAAGCAACACTTATCCAAAATATGTGAAAGGGGAAACGCCGGAGCAGTGCCACGGCATCTACTTTCGGACCGTCAAAGGGTTTTCAGAGAATATCACGATTAAAGACTGCCTGATCGAAAATTTCTGTGGCGATGGTATTGGTATCTCGCTGGGAAGCAGAAATGTGACGATTCGTGATGTAACGCTGCGGAATTTTATTCGGCAGGGGATTCAACTGGCCGGCCGCGAAGAGGATGGCAACTATCTGGTCACCGGTTGTCAGGATCTGGAACACTCGATCACGCCGGGCGGTTCAACAATTCATGTTGAACATGCAGAAGGTACAAAGAATATTCAGATCATCGCGAACCGTTGCCGAAATTCGATTCTTGCAGGTGGGGTCAACGGCCTGATCATTCGTGATAATGTTGTCAACGGACGCATCGAAGGCAATCTCAATCGCAATATCCTGCTGCAGGGAAATATTATTCGCGGCACCGATTCCCCTCGACCACTGATTCAGTTCGGCTATGCGCGAAATCTGATTATCCGGGATAACATTCTCATCCATGCCCCGGCTACTAAAATCAACGAGGAGAAAACAAAAACGAAAAGAATTGGCATCTACGTCTGGGGAGCCTCCCGTTACAATCCCGAACCGAGCCACGACGTGATGATCCGCGACAATTTTATTCAGGCAGGCGATGTTGCGGTTTCACTCAACGGAGTTCATGGCGCAGATGTGCGAGGAAACAAAACAGATCACTCCAACAAAGCCGGGCAGGTTCTTTCACTCAAACGAACTGAAAACATCACTACCGATAGCGAATGAAAACCGTCAAGTCCGTTATCCAGGCCACGACGACTACTTACCAATCTGATCGATAATTCGTACCATGCCTTTGATGGTTGCTTCGAGGCTTCCGCTGGCGAAGGGGGTTTGCCAGACTTGATAGACGTTTTTTTCGTACAATTCTTGGGGGGCGAGGTAGCCGATGGAGCCGTTGATTAAATTCATACAAACGAGAGTCTCTTGAGGGAAATGACGGCGAAGTTCTGTTTGTAGAACCGAATATGCTTCGGCTTTGCTGCCGATCAGTACGACATCGCCGATTCGCCAGGTGTAAACAGGAAGCGAATAAGTTTGCCCATCGCCCACGCCACGGCGGATATCCCTTTGACGCCTCAGTCGTTCCTGCACCGTGCGGTCTTCGCAGGCAAGTTGCTGTTTTTCTAATTCTTCAGCACTTGGCCAATCTTTCAAAGGTAATTCGATAAATGATTCCCGTGCCTGCAATTGTTTTGAAGGCATCGATTTTTGATGTCGCCAGACTGCTAGTGGTGCTCCCGATTCCATCACGGAATCGAACACGAGTTTTGTCGCGGGAGGTTCCATCGCTTCTAATGTTGCCAGGGCAGAATAGCCAAGTTGTCGCCCATGCCGATCTGCAACCGTGGTGTCTCCCACATATTGATACCGCGGCGATAACTCTCCGGAAACACCTTGCAGAAACAGAGCAGGGGCGTTGGTCGCAGTTTCAATTGTTTCCCGCATTGCACCGATGTAGTCAGGGGATATCGTCTTGTTTTCCCAGGCTAATGTTGTGGGATGACAGGCATAATTGACAACAGTTGCAATGATCGTCCCTTGTGAATTTGTGACGCGACCAACAAGCAAGGTATCATCAGCTTTGCCATGCGGATTGTAACCACAAATGATTCGATTCGCGTTTTCGGTCGGATCAATAAAATCACGGTTGGATGCCAAATCACAGCGTCCGGTATGCCAGTCGAGAATGGCTTCGGTTTTGTTTTTGATCGCAAGTCGGGCGGTATCTATCGCTGTCTGTAAAACATGTTGCAGGTATTCTTCGACCAGTTCGCTTCCCGGTAGTGAAGGATCTTCATCAACAAAAGCAGCCCCGGCGTGTGTATGACTAAAGGCAATCATCAGTTCTGATGATTTAAGCGAAAGTTCATCCAGCAGTCTTTTTTGAAATGATTGAAACAGCGATTGTGTCCGCCACCATCCTAAATCGAAATCGAGTAGTACCAGTGGTGTTGAATGTTCTTGCGATGCAATGCTGATTGCAGTCACGCTGAGTGGCTTGTGGATCGATTCCGCCTGATCGTGTTTCGCGGCTCCCCAGTTTCTGGAATAGATCTCAACCGGCGGCGTAATATCTCCCCGCGCAATACCAATTCGACCGGAAAACGCAGGATGGGATACTTCTGGATTGCCGGGAGTTCGATCCCAAACAATTCGCCCCGCTTCTTTAGATGGATTCATCAATGTTTTCTCAATCTGTTGCAATCTGAAAGCAAGCCGAGGGTGTTCACTCCCTGGTCATGTTGCCATTGTGTTAACGGTAACCAATCTTCATTTGAAATTCACCAGGGGCATCACTGCCCCCGCTCGCCTGTTGGTTATTGATAAAACAACCCGGAAAACTGTATAAAAATTGCCAGGATGATTGCTACGAACAGGCCCCACCAGAGTAGGACGCTTGAGTACCAGTGATCGCCGAGTTCGCTGAAGATGTTCAGTTTGTGCCAGTTGAAAGCGAGTTGATCGGTGATTTGCTCTGGACGCGGAGGCGGTGTTGCCAGGCTGACACCAATACAAATGATTACACAAAATCCCCAGTTGATAATTCCCTGCATAGCGAATGGTTCAATCCATAAAGGATGTCCGGGAACGAATTGGACATATAGTTTCATTGCGATTCCTAAAACGAATCCCAAAAAGACGGCTGCAACGGCACCGGGGCCGTTAATGCGTCGCCACATCACACCGAGCAAAAAAACGGCTCCAAAAGGGGGCGCGAAGAACGCATACAGCGATTGCACATAAATGAACAGACTGCCGCCGAGCCGTTCGATAAAGCCAGCGATGACAATCGAGATGATTAAAATGACAACCGAAGAAATCATGCCAACTCGCACAAGCAGTTTGTCGCCTGCACTGGGGTGAAGCATTCGTTTGTAAATGTCGAGCGTGAAAACAGTTGCAGTCGAATTCAAAACCGAATTAACAGTTGATTGAATCGCCCCGAACAACGCAGCCAGGAACAAACCCCGCAAGCCAACCGGGATGAGTGTTTGCAGCATGTGAATGTAACCTTTGTCGGCTTGCGGGCGAATTTCCGACCACGGGCTGAGCATTACTTCCGGGTATTGGGCGAACAGAATTAGCCCTGGCAAAACGACAATGGCTGGCAGTAAAATTTTCATGTAGCCAGCCAGCACAATTCCCATCCGCGCGTGGTACATATTCTTCGCGCCGAGCACTCGCTGGATCATGAATTGATTGATGACATTGTACCAGATGCTGACGGAGAAAAAGCCGAAAATCAGACTGGGCCACGGATTGGTTTCGTGCGAAATCGGTTGGATCAGTGAAAGGCGGTTGTAATGATCGGTATGCGCAATTTGTTGAGCATTTTTCTCGACCGCTTCCTGCCAGATTCCCGCATGTGCCTGGTTCCGTTCGATCATGACGTTCCAGCCATCGATCAGCGAATTGCTGTCACCAGAAAGCATTAGTAAACCGAAGATGGTGACCATCAACCCGCCGACGATCATGACAATCACGGTGAAAAAATCGGTCCAGGCGACCGATTTCAACCCGCCATAAATTGCCCACATCCCGGCTACCACTGCCAGCGAAATAATTGAAAACCACATATCCCAACCGAACAGACTTTGGAGTGCCAATCCACCGCCATACAGAACCGCTGCCAAAAATGCGACAACATTACTGACAATGGTCAGGATCGCAAAAAATTGACGCAAGACCGGATGGAAGCGTCTCTCCATAAATTCGGGCGTGGTGAAAACCCGCGAAGCGAGCAGGAATGGAATGAAAAACCAGATGAGTGCAGAAAACGAAAGGACGTTCATCCATTCAGCCGAAGCGACACATATCCCATACACAAACGCTGCACCGACCATACCGATAAAATGTTCGCTGCTGATGTTGGAAGCGATAAAAGAACTTCCCACAACATACCAGGGCAGCGTGCGCCCCGCCAGAAAATAGTCGTTCGCTTCCGTTTTTTCTTTCCGTCCGACCCACAAACCGATCACGCATAGCACAACGAAATAGGTGCCGAACGCCGCGTAATCGATCCAACTTAACTGAAAGGATTCCAAGCCGTGCATCAATTTGTCTCGCTTTCTTTACGCATCGACCAAACACACATCTGTCGGTTTCTTTGAGGCGTAGGATGGCGTGCTTGCACCCATCAAATACGGCCTCCACTTCGTAAACCCATTGATGTATGATAACGGATTTAACTCGGTTTTGTTG
>JAJRTM010000223.1 GCA_024278285.1 Planctomycetota bacterium | reverse complement strand
TCATTACCCTGAGCAATTTTTTCGTAGTAGGAATTGCGGTCACCACCAAATTTATCTCGATCATTCGAACTTGCCAGCGTGTCTCCGAAACCGTTTGCTCTGGCACGCGCAACCAGATCAAGCCGAGGTCGTGCGAAGTTTTTTGCCGCTCCGAGTTGCAGCTCCAGCGATTTAATGTTCCATTTCTGGCGACGAAGTTCGACTCGTTCTGTGAGTGCTTCTGCTAAACAGTGATACCAGTCCATCTGAATTTTTGCAGAAATTGGCTTCATCGATGGGCGGATGATTCTGTTATCGTTAATGGGCAGTCCCATCAGATTTCGTAAACGCTGCTCGGTGACATACAAATTCCCTAAAGCGGTTTCGGCCTGGGCTCGTGTTTCAAAATAGCGATCTCTCGCTTGTGCTTCTTCGGAATTACTGAAACCTCGTACTCCACCCAGGCGCCTTTTGGCATCTGCAACTCGCCAGGTATCCAGTGCCGTGTTTCGTGCAGTCACCGCGGTATCGAAGTTTCGGTAGACCAGGTACAAATCCCAGTAAGTATCTTCAATATCCTTCACCAGGTTGCGCACGTTTGCTTCGAAATTGGTGATCGAAATATCTGCATTGATACGGGCAATGAGCACACCATTGCTCACCCCGGCGATACTCGCAAAGTTGGGATTAAGCGGACCAGCAACACGCGCAAATTCCGGCCCTGAACCAGCCATTAATTGGTGGCGATATTCCGCTTGGAGATTTCCTGTAAACACAGAAGGGAATAAAGTCGATGCTGAATTTGTGCCAAGCGAGTTGACCAGGTGGCTGACCGTAAACTGTGCCCCATAACCGAACTGCTTTGTTAATGAAGTATTGAAATTCAAAGTATCTTGCAGTAAAGCTGTTCCGGTTGCTCCACCACCAAACGGTGAATTTTGCACCGTTTCATTGCGTCCCAGAAACATCGACGTGGCCCAGGTGGCATCGAACGCAGCCAACGCCGCCTCGGTGCCGACTCCACCAAACAAAACACCAGAATTCTGGATCGCAGGATCATAAATAGATGGGGTATTCAATGGATTCGTCAGCAGGCTATTTTGCGGACTTAAAAACTGCCCGGAGCTTCGAATAATTTCACTGTTCGCTAAAGCCAGATGGATCGCCTCTTCAACACCCAGTTCCCAAATTTCGTCTCGTTCCCGATCTGCCAGAGTTCGGGGAGGAGCTGTCATTTCAATTCCTTCCGGAGGTGCCTGCGCGACATCAGGTGAATCAATCTCGAGCATATTATCCCGATATTGTTCCTGATGCGGTTTTTCCTCGCCCATATACCACCAGGTATCAAGGCCAGTTTTGCACCCGGAAGAAAGCGACAGCAACATCGCCAGTAGCAAATTTAACGGCTTCCATGTTTTTAAGCGATTCAGTGAAACCACAACCGACTCCGTTTCCTGCTTACAACAATCATTGTTGATGTTTAGATTCCAAGTAAAATGGAATCATCATTAACCGGCAGGATCCCCCCTTCCGGAATATGCGCATCGTTTCCTACAATCGCTATCGGCGTTACAATCGTTATATATTCACGCCAGTAGTAAATATTGAATAAGAATTTCCAAAGAGAGAATCTAAAAGAGACCGTGATTTCACATGAGTAATGTTCCACGATATACGCAAAAATGGTTCGAGCAGGCTTACTTAGCTTCTCGCCCCAAGCTTCGTGCGTTTATCCGAAGTGTGATATTCTCGGCTGAAGACTCCGAAGATGTGATGCAGGAAGTCGTATCGATTGCCTGGGAAAAGATTGAAAAGCTTCAATCAAAAGAACAATTTCAGCCCTGGCTATTCGGCATTGCCAAAAATAGAGTGATGAAATATTGCACGAAAATGGCAAAACGAAAATCTCGTTCACTCTCCCCGGAAGCCTTGGAAGCATTGTGGAGCGAACACGCGATCACTGTTGGAGCTTCGCAGGAATCCTTGCTGGATGCCTTACGAACTTGCCTTTCAAAATTATCCCCCGAACATCAGAAGATTCTCCTTGAAAGACACCAACCGAACGTAACAAATCGCATGATAGCCAGGGAAAAAGGCTACTCGGAATCAAAGACCAGTAGACTAATGAATACACTCTATGCTGAATTAATGAAATGTATTCATAAAATTCAGGGAAATTCCTAAATAGGTTGCAATAATCCTGTTGAAAGAGGAAGTTATCAGTAGTTCCAATTATAAATGACTATGAAGGCGGCTAAAAGATGGACCGGATCGCTGCAGGGGGATTGGTATGACAAATCTCAGTAAGCCACAAACGAAACTGGAATTATTGGCGTTATTTGGTAAATCTCGCGACGAAGAACTCGATTTGGATCAGACAGAGCTTCTTAACGACCTGCTTATTTCAGACAGCAGCATCCGCGGACTCTATCGCGGATTTATCGCGATTGAATCCGGCTTGGAAGAGATTGCAAAAATTCAGATCAGCAAGTCTGCCCCAACAAATAACGATATGTCAATCATCGAGGACACAATCGTTGAAATTCCCGTTGCGGAGTCTTCTGACCCTGCTGTTCGCAAGAATAAGAAGTAGTCTTGCTCGAACGTATCTATTCAGTGATGGTAGATTTTTGCAGGAATTTAGATTGTAGGCAGAGTCCGCAATAGCTGCCGTGTCTTCAATGCTTATGAAGGTCAATCTTATCATAGCCCTCGACAATCCTTGGCGGTCTTAATCGAACCGCTTCTGCGGATCAAATTGTTGCCAAGCTGCATGGCAAAAAAACGCGATTCCCTTCCCTGCAACTTTCAGACATGTCGGGAACCGGCTCTGCCCTGCATAGCAATACGTTATCGTTCGATACCAGCGGCACTCCTCTTCCTGCTGAAAGTTCGCCGCAGCGTTTATTTGACAGACTGTTTGTTCCCGAAAGTCGAGAAGATTGCGTTGCAACTTTGCGGCGCTATTCCGAAAAGAAATCGATTCTCGATGCGGTACTCGATGAAGCAAAATTACTTAACCGAAAACTGGGAAAAGCTGACCAAAAGAAAATGGAGCAATACCTCAGTTCGGTTCGAGAATCCGAAAAACGTATCGAACGGATGGAACAATGGGTTGATGTCAAGAAACCTGATGTCAATCCAAGAGGTTTACAACTGACCTCGCAAGCACGCAATGCCCATGACCGCATGATGTGGATTGATGTCATGCTGGAACTTTCTTATCTCGCATTCGTTACCGATACAACCAGGGTCATTTCTTATGAATGGTCGCGTGAAGCAGGCGGCTTTGGCGGGGGAGGCGAAAGCCATCATGAATTCTCGCATCATGGTGGTGATCCCGGAATGCTCGCCAAGCTGGGAACCATCGACCGGTTTCACCTCACACGCCTGGCTCGTTTTCTCGAATTCCTTAAATCGACCAAAGAAGGCGAAGGGAATATGCTCGATAACACAATCGTCCTCTACGGTTCAGGCATGAATTCGGGAAAAGGAGGTGGTCACTCCCCGAAAAATCTGCCTACATTAATCGCGGGCGGAAATAAACTTGGCTTGCAGCAGGGGCAACATATCGCTTTCAATGAGAATGATCATCCTCCACTGGCAAACCTGCTACTCACCATTATTCAGAAGATGGGAGTGGAAACCGAAACCTTCCGCGACGCCACCGGCACACTTTCTGGATTGGCTTAGCATCGATCAAACAATAACTGTCGTATCTTTGGATGGCCCAGACGCATCGCGTCTGGGTGACGCAGTCACAAGAAGTATAATCAGACACTCTGCCCAGGCAATAATCTCCCCTTCTTTTTTACCGTTTCATACTTTTTCTTCGTCGGAAATCACATTCTCGGCTTCCTGTTGCGGGGCAACTCAGACGCGAAGCGTCTGAGCCATCCAAACGGTTTGAATTTTGTGACGCTGATTCGGTTCAGCACCGTTTCCCGTAAAACGGACCGTTATTGTTTTGGCAATGCTTAACAAAGAGGCTGCCTGCCCTTGGCTTATGCCCGAAATTTTGTAACGATGCAGTTAACAGAACGAAAAAAGTTGGAGTTTCCTGTTTTCGTTACAATATTTCATGAAAGCATATTTTAGATGACGCCTCTCGAAAGTTTAATTGCAACCGGGACAAAACTTTGGCTTGATAGTATTGATCCCGATCTCGTTCTTGAAAACCGGGCGCTCGGGGCCACTGGAGCCACTTCAAATCCGATAATCGTCACCAACCTGCTCAAGACTGGTCGCTTCGATTCTGAATTGGCAAGCCTTTTGGCAGAAGGTCTTACAGACGACGAAGTTGCCTGGAAGATGACGGATCAGCTTGTCAGAAATGCACAAGATGTTTTTGCAGAAGTTAGCCGCGATACTTCAGGGAATGATGGGTATGTCAGCTTCGAACTCGACCCGCTTCTGGAAGCAGAATCTTGTCCGCTGAGTGTTGAGGAAAAAGCAGCACGGTATGTTGAACTGGCAAAACAATGGGCAGCCGGGCATGAAAACCGGATGATTAAAGTCCCTGCAACGCCGGGCGGCCTGGCTGCAGTTGAAGAGATGGTAGCCGCTG
>JAJRTM010000222.1 GCA_024278285.1 Planctomycetota bacterium | reverse complement strand
TACGAAAGCAGAGCGCGATAAACAGCAGCGGGAAGTAGAAGCTGATCCTGATGCGGGTCGCACAAAGTGAGCCTGCTGGAATCGACCAAAAGAGTGGGTTTTGAGAAGCGTTCATCAACTTCGTACCTAACAGGAACGCATGAGGGGAACCTCTATTGATTCAAAAGTCTCCTCTTGAGCGGAGGGTAGACATTCTTGTCTGCCTGCAACAGAGCATGCTCTTACGAGACAGACAGGAATGTCTGTGCTCCTCTTGAATAAATAGAGATCCCCTTATGTGACGGAAGAAATACTCCTTGGATTGTCTCATATCGAACAGAAATGATCAAATGTTTTTTCATGCTTTTTGGCATCATTTCCAGCAATTAATGCGTTGAGGCGGCATAATCCCCTGTTTGGACATCGCCAAGTTGTGCTGAGGTATTCATTTTCTTGCAGTTCCCCACTGTCAATATAGGGCAGGTAGGGGCTGTGGACTGGATGACGGGCGGGCAATGCGGATTACTCCGATTATAGGTATTATAAGTTTAATTATATCGATGTCTTGTTCGACTCTTACTGATAACTACCATTTTTTAAGGGGTTATCAGATGCGGTTGACAAAATTATTTTTCGGGGTGCTGTTTTCAATGGCGGTTTTTCCTCCAGCCGTTCATGCCCAGCAGGAGGAAAAGGAGCGTCCCAATTGCTGTGATTTCGTTTCTTCCTGTGTTGAGCTTCCGGATTCCTGTGTGGATACATTTTCTCAGGAAGGATTCCCAAAAGATCTGTTTGGGGTACGTTCTTCACTTTCAGAAAAAGGGGTTACTTTTGATGCGGATGTGACTCAGTTTTATATGGGTGTTGCCAATGGTGGAGTCAGTCGTGAATTTCGATATTCCGGTCATGGCGATTACGTGATGAATATCGATTCGGCCAAGCTGGGCGGACCGGAGGGATTATTCGTTAAAATTAAAGCGGAGCATCGGTTTGGCCAATCGATGACTGGAACCACAGGGGCATTTTTGCCTGAAAATATTCTGGCAGATTTACCCGTGAGTGATAGTGGACAACTCTATCTGACCAATGTGTTGTTTACGCAAATGCTTTCAGAAAACTTTGGGGTATTCTTTGGGAAAATGGATACTCTTGATGGTGACTTAAACAGCTTCGCGCACGGGCGTGGAAAGACCCAGTTTTCCAATGCGGCATTTGTCATCACTCCGATTGGTCTTCGCACGGTGGTCTATTCGACTTTAGGAGCAGGCTTTGTCATTCTACATGAAGGTGAGCCGATATTTACTTTTTCTGCGATCAATGCAACCGATACAACGACCACGAGTGGCTTTAATGAACTGTTTGCTGATGGAGTTGTTCTCGTTCCGGAACTTCGCCTGCCGACCAACTTTTTTGGACTGCCGGGACACCAGCTCTTTGGTGGAACCTGGAGTAGTCGCGATCTCGCTGCGCTCGATCAGAGAGTCGGTGTCATTCTGCCTGGTGTGCCTATCGACCGTCAGTCAGATTCCTGGTCGTTGTATTGGAACTTCGATCAGCATTTGCAGGTTGATCCAAATGATGAAACAAAAGGCTGGGGCGTGTTTGGACGAGCTGGAATTGCTGATAACAGAACAAACCCGATTGCATGGTTCCTCAGCTTTGGAGTCGGAGGAAACAGTAAACTTCCCGGACGCGAAGCAGATACGTTTGGAGCCGGGTGGTACTACTCACGAACCAGTACCGAAATTGCTCCTTTCCTGACAGGCTTATTGGGTGGCCTGCAGAATGGTCAGGGAGTGGAAATATTCTATAATATTGAACTCACAAAACGGTTTCACCTCACCGCAGATATTCAGGTGATTGATCCTGCAAGGCAAAACGTAGACACGGCATTACTGACAGGAGTGCGAGCCGTCCTCGACTTCTGAACGAAGAAGTGACATCGCCTCGGTTAATAAATTAATCGAGGCGATGCAGCTGAATTTTGAAATTCACCTTATCCGTTAATCGGTCAACGTAATCGTTACCCGATCCAGTTCACCCGTAAACGGGAACGGGCTGCCTTCGTAGGCTTTATCCACTTGCGTGCCGTTGTCGATACCGACATCAAATGTTTCCGCAAGGGAGTAAGTGCTGATGTGCATTTGGGGCATTTCGGTTTCGTCAACCTTTTCGCCATTCACATACAACTCGCCATTGCCGCCGAACGGCTTGGTCAGAATGAAGTTGAATTTCAGATCGGTCTTCCCCTTGGGGAGCGTCTTGGATGTTAAGTGGTAATGCACGCCATCCAGAAAGTTGTAATCGAAATGCAACTTGTCGTCTTTGATGTACATTGAATATCCGCCGGTCATCCCGCCGCAAGAGACAATGACACCTTTTTCTCCCCCTTTGAGGTCAATGGTCGTTTCAATTTTATGGGAACGATTTTTAACCGGAACAGAGGCTTTCTCGGCAATTCGTACTGCACCGGGTGCGTAGTAGACGAACTCTTTTTGATCCCCAAACAAGATTTTGTTGATGTTGGCCATCCGGGTTACCATATCGTCGTAAAGTGGATAGACGTTGTTTTTGACGGCTTCCTCGTCCCAGAGTTTTTTGAGTTCCTCAAGTTTCTCCGGGTATTTCTCTGCAAGGTCCGTGCTTTCGGAGAAGTCCTCGGCGACGTGATAAAGTTCCCACACATCGTCTTCGAACGAGGAAACAGAATTGACAACCCACGGCATTCGATGACCGTGTAGCGTTACCGCTTTCCAGCCGTCCTTCCAGATCGCCCGGTTGCCGAACATTTCGTAATACTGCACCTTCTTTTCGTTAGGTGCATCTGCATTATCGAAGGAGTAATTCATGGCAATACCCGTTAACGGCTGCTGTTTTATACCGTGGTACGAATCAGGCACCTTGACTCCAGCGGCTTCCAAAATCGTTGGAGCAATATCAGAGATGTGATGGTATTGGCTGCGGACTTCTCCTTTGGCCTTGATTCCTTTGGGCCAGTGAATGATCAGGGCATCTGCCTGACCGCCACGATGCGAGCTCTGTTTGAAGTAAGGGAACGGCGTGTTGCCTGCCATCGCCCAACCTGCGTGGTAGTGAGGGTAAGTATCTGCTCGCCCCCAGTTAGCAAGATGCCGCATGTTGGCATCGAATGGTGTTTGCATGCCGTTGAGTACGTAAGTTTCATTAAACGTACCAGCCAGGCCACCTTCGCCACTGGCACCATTATCAGAGGTTACGAAAATCAGCGTGTTGTCCAACTGACCAATGCGTTTCAGTGTATCAACAACAGTCCCGATCTGGGCGTCACAGTATTCAAGCTGTGCCGCGAAGACCTCCATCTGGCGCGTGTACAGTTTCTTGTGGTCGGCATCGAGAGAGTCCCAGGCCGGGATTTCTTTAATCCGCCCACTTAGTTTTGTGTTGGCAGGAACGACGCCGAGCTTTTTTTGATTCGCAAGGATCATCTCGCGAGTTTTATCCCATCCCTGATCAAATTTCCCTTTATACTTATCCAGATAATGGTCTGGCGCGTGGTGAGGAGAGTGCATTGAGCCGGAAGCCCAGAGCATCATGAAAGGTAAGTCTTTATCGAGCGATTTATGTCCGGTAATCCATTCGTTGGCTCGATGTGCCAGGTCTTTGTCAAGATGCTCGGTGACTCGATAAGGCTCGGGGTGATGGTCATCCCACATAACCGGAATGAATTGATGAACGTCGGCAGCCATGAAGCAGTAGGAGTGTGCAAAGCCTTCGTCACTTGGCCAACGATCAAACGGGCCGATCTGAGAGACCTCGTAAAGCGGAGTATGGTCCCACTTACCAATCGCGTAATTGATATAGCCTGCTCCTTCAAGATAGTTCGCAACCGACTTCGCTGTGGGAGGAACAATCGCGTTGTAACCGGGAAAGCCCATCGCAGTGAGTGCATGGCTGCCCAGACCGATTGTGTGCGGGTTGCGACCAGCCATCAAAGTTGCACGTGAAGGCGAGCAAAGTGATGTCGTATGGAAATTGTTATAACGCAGGCCCCCGGCAGCAAGCTTATCGATATTAGGTGTATGAACCAGCCCGCCAAAAGAGCCGATTTGTGCAAAGCCGGTGTCATCCAGTAAGAAGATGATTACATTGGGAGCCCCCTCAGGCGGACGCTTTTTCTTTGCCCACCATTCGACCGAGTCTTCGTACTTTTTCGCAATTTTTCCTTTGAACTCTAATTCCCCTTCCTCTTTTTTCGGCTGGGCATTATTTTCAACAGACGGTGCTTGCTCTATGTTATCGCCTTGTAATTCGGCAATCTGAGCCTTCAACGCATCTTTTTCCGCCTGTAGTTTTTCAACCTCTCCGCTGTTCTGGGCACAGCCAGCCAATTGAAGGCTGAGCGCAAAAAGGAGGAGTACCTGCAATACATGGAAGGGGGGCTTGTTCCGCATTTGGATGTACCTTTATTCTTAGACTGAAGTGACCAAGATGGCCCAAGTCGATCAGACTCGCTTTTTCGCCAATGCTTATTGATGAAGAAGAGGCAATTTCCACGAGAAGACTGGAACTTGTGATT
>JAJRTM010000221.1 GCA_024278285.1 Planctomycetota bacterium | reverse complement strand
TATTCGCTTTAAGTTAGCTTTGAACATGGTTTAATGTAACGAAACGTCTGAAAAGGCCTGTTTCAAAATAGTGAAAACATACTGAACACGACATTTTGTTTAATAAATCAACAAGCCCTAACTGACCCGGCTCGCCTGAAATTGTTTTCTTCCGGTTTGCCCGGCGTTAGGGACAGTTTAGTAAATCATATTCTGAAAAGTGATCAAATGAGTGAGAATATTTATTGTCGGTTAATGCTGAAAGTCGATCCCGGTAAGTTGTTACGCTTCCTGGGATTGATTTCTTTCACGCTGGTTATTGCTGGCTGTTTATCAAACAGTTCCGAACCGGAAGTTGATGTCTCACGTTACGTACCTGCTGTTGAAAATGAGAATGAGGATAACGACATGTCAGCTTCTGGAGATTTAGTAAAGGCGACATTTGGTGGCGGTTGTTTCTGGTGTACCGAAGCGATCTACCAGGAAGTGGAAGGTGTGCAAGCGGTGGAATCGGGCTATGCTGGCGGCTAGAAGGAAACGGCGGTTTATTCAAAAGTAGGTGGTGGCAACACCAATCATGCAGAAGTGGTGCAGATTACTTACGATCCCGCAAAAGTTTCTTATGCCGATTTGCTCGAAATCTTCTGGAAGACGCACGACCCGACAACGCTCAATCAACAGGGGGCAGATATTGGCACGCAATATCGTTCGGTCGTTTTCTATCACGATGAAAAACAGAAGCAGGTTGCAACCGAATATAAAAAACAACTGGACGATTCAAAAACATTCGGCAAGCCAATTGTGACAGAAATCACAGAATACCCCGGCTTTTTCCCTGCGGAAAAATACCATCAAGATTACTTCGCGTTAAACCCTGACCAGGGATATTGCCAAATGGTGATCAGTCCCAAAATCGCAAAGTTCCGCAAGAACTTCGCCGATAAACTGAAGAAAAAGAAATCCGGTTCTGGAGGACAGAAGGATTCAAGAAAACATAAAAAAGTGATCAAGACGGACGCCGAGTGGAAAAATATCCTGACTGCTGAACAATACAAAGTCGCCCGTAAACAGGGGACCGAACGGCCCTTCACGAACGAATACTGGGACAACAAACAGGACGGCGTTTACTACTGTGTTGGCTGTGGTGAACCAGTTTTCGATTCCAAAGAAAAATATAAATCAGGCACGGGCTGGCCCAGTTACTGGCAACCTTACGACGAGCAAAGTGTTGCCACTGTGCTTGATCGCCATCTGTTTTCAACGCGCACCGAAGTAAAATGCAGCACCTGCGATGCTCACCTGGGCCACGTTTTCGAAGATGGTCCCCAACCAACAGGCAAACGCTACTGTATCAATTCGGTTACACTGAAATTCAAAAAGCGGGATGAATAAAGGTTATTTGCTGTCGATATCCCTGCTGCTTGGTCAATATAAAGAATTCGGGTAATTGCGTGTGCCACGGCTCTGTGAGCCGTGATGTGTTGGGGTTAGCATTTTCCAAAAGGGGAACTTGAAATCCCGTTCGCACGGCTCACAGAGCCATGGCACCCAGCAGGGAGCTTAAAATAAACGCAATAGTTAAACTGGTTAATAAGTCCAGAAAAATATCAGACCAGGCTCAAACTGGGCGGATATTTTGATTTTGCGTGATGGGAATCTTTCAAGGAAGACCGCTGTTCGCAAGTGAATGGATAGCCATAAGTGCTTTATACAATAGGGGGTTACGACGATTCCTCTTCTGTCCCCTGCTTTGTCGCGTTATTCATTTCACTTGGGGTGCGACCATTTCGCCCTCTTTTTCGATTGACTCCGTTGACATTGTATTGTTCAACTAATAGGCACTAAGCGAGAATTGTACGTTCAGGTCCAATTGCCTGACTGTATGGTGGCATTCGGTGTGGCATTTTGTATTTATCGAGGACAGACTCTTGAGCAGTAACGAAAACAGAGAAATTGTTGACGTCGATCTGGCAGACCGTTCGTATCAGATTGTGATTTGCACCGATGAGCTTTCACAATTCCCGAGCATGGCGAGAAATTGGCTTGATCAGTTTGAACATTGGAAATCTGAAACGCCTCAAGCGATGCTCATTTCAGATGACAATGTCGCGAGGTTGTACGGAGAGTCCTTCCTGAAAAATCTCTGCGATGACGGCTGGCAGGCGGAACTGTTTACTTTCGATGCGGGAGAAGCGGCGAAGTCGATTCCCAGTACGCAGAAAATATACGATGCCTTGGTTAACATGCAGGCAGATCGTAAAACCTGTATTATTGCACTGGGGGGCGGAGTGGTCGGTGATCTGGCTGGATTCGCAGCGGCAACTTATGCCCGGGGCCTGCCTTTCATTCAAGTTCCAACAACATTACTGGCAGATGTCGATAGCTCGGTGGGCGGCAAAGTTGGCGTGAATCATCCGCGTGGAAAAAACTTGATCGGCGCCTTCCATCAACCGCTTGGCGTATTTATCGACACCGCTTGTTTGCAGTCGCTTTCGGATCGAGATTATTGTTCCGGTCTGGCAGAAGTGATCAAATACGGCGTGATTCTGGATGCGGAATTTTTCGAATATCTTGAAGAACACGTTGCTCAAATTAATGACCGAGACCCGGAAGCATTGCGTGAAATTGTTTCAAAGAGCTGTCGATTAAAAGCGGATGTTGTCGAAGAAGACGAATTCGAGCGATCCGGCTTGCGAGCAATGCTCAATTATGGTCATACGTTTGCGCATGCTTATGAAACCTTGTGCGGATACGGCGAACTGACTCACGGCGAAGCGGTTGCGATCGGAATGATTGACGCCTCTTGTCTGGCGGAAAAAATGGGACGTATTGATTCGCATGTGATTGAACGTCAGATGAAATTACTGCAAGACCTCGGCCTGCCAACTGCTTTGCCAGGCAATACATCGCTAGCGTCAGAAGCGGTTCTCTCCTGTATGAAACTTGATAAAAAAACAGTCGCCGGAAAGCTGCGTTTTATTCTGCCTACACGGGTTGGACATGTTGAAGTCGTCTGCGATGTTTCAGAAGTTTTGGTTCAACAGCTCCTTGAACAGCGACTTTCGCAGAAATAACTTGTATAGTTGTCTCCTGAAAACATGTTCTCAGAAACCGATTACGGACTTTTGAGAGTGACAGTACATCAATAAATCTGCACCGTAGCTCCGTCTCGCTGCCTGCCTGGCTCAGGAACTATCTTAGTGACTAACGATAACGAATCTAATCTTGAATTCTGGGTTTCACTCGGAGCGATCAGCGACCAGGGTGTGAATGGTATTTCTCTGGACGTCTCGCAGATCGACTGGTCAACATTCGATGGCGAACTCCCCGCTTTGCCAACGCCTATCGACAAATTGGTGGTGGAAGATTGCCCCAGGGCGACAGAAATACTTTCACAAATCAAAACGAAAAACCGTTTGCAGTCTCTTTCTCTGCGTCAAGCTGTTTTATCGCCGGGGCTTCTGGAAGTCGTGGATCAATTCGTTTCTCTCGAAACGTTGGACTTTTCGAATTCCACTCTGAATGATGACGGACTGGAATTGCTTTCTCATCTGGAAAAAATTCGTTCGCTTTCTCTTGAGGGAACGAATATTTCCGATAACGGTTTACGTATTTTGAAGTCTCTCAGGTTTCTTCAAAAACTAAATCTCAGCAAACTCCAAATTACAGAAGCAGGATTGCATCACCTCGAAGGATTGGTCTCACTTAAAGAGGTAAAATTGCGTGGCTGCAAAATAACAGGAGCCGCGATGAAATGGCTGCAACGTCTTGTACTTCTGGAAAACCTTGATCTTCGTAACACCTATTTTACTCACAACGGGTTATTCACGCTCACTCTTTTCCGTCGATTGCGGGCCTTGAAGCTGGGTGGAAATCGCATCGAAGATGAAGGGCTGTTTCACCTACTTCAATTGGTTCGGCTCGAATCACTCGAACTGGGGGGAACGCCAATTACCGATAACGCAATGAAAACGTTGTCTCAATTACACCGCCTGAAACGACTCTACCTACCGGGAACCGCAATTTCTGATACAGGTCTTGGTCACCTTGGTTCACTCAATTCACTCACCACGTTAGATCTTAGAAAAACAGCCGTCACCTATCAGGGGATAGAAGATCTTAAACAAATGCTCCCTGGCTTGAAAATTAAAACTGATCTCAAACATGAACTTGCCAGCGATATCATACGCAGTATCGACATCTTAAAAATGCACCATGTCCAAGTCAAAAAAAATAGAACGGGTGATATCATTGCCTGCCAGGCAGCCGAATCCAGCGCCCCGGCAATGCACTGGTTCGATTCCTTAACTTCGTTTCGCTCGTTAAAAAACCTGGAGCTAAAGGATCTGCATCTCGATGCCGAGCAGTTTCGTGAAATTAAACATCTCACACAATTGCAGGCGTTGGCTCTTAAAAGATGCGTGTTACCAGAAGAGGAATTATCGGTGCTGGCTCAACTATCGCAGCTCGCCTGGGTTGATCTCAGGGATACAACAGTAACAGACAAAGGGTTGCAAGATATTGCCCAGATACCATCGTTGGCAAACCTCTGTTTAACCCGCACCGCTGTTACGGACGCCAGCATTCAATCACTGGTTCAAGCCCCGCTGTTGAAAGACCTCACTTTAAAACAGTGCGCGGGCATTACCGATGCCTCTATCGATCACCTTGTGCAATGCGATCAAGTTAAGCATATCGACCTGCGAGGCACCTCAATCACCAAAACCGGTTTCTCGCGTTTAACGAAAGAACTTCCCAGTTGCAAAATTCGGTTTTGAACCACTTACCATCGCTCCAGGAAGAAAGCTTGAGGTTGATCAATCACTTTGCCATAGTGGATTGCTGCTTTTTCTTAACGCTTTTTTTACCGATTATCATCTTGCCTATTTCGGCTTGTGATGCACCGAAACATGCCAGAGAACGCACTAGCAACTCCAAAGAGACAGAGCTGTCTGCACTTTCCATTTTGGCAACGCGTGATTGACTTGAACCAAGCCGTTTTGCTAATTCAGATTGTGTAATTTTCACTTGCTGGCGACGCGATTTCAGTTCAGAGGCAAGCGTTAACTTGATGTTAATCAGCATTTCTTCTTCGTCACTAAGTCCCAAAAAGTCGGATGTTGAACCAACCACCCAACCATTATTTTTAAGTTTGTTACGTTTAGTCACTTTCATTTCACGGCCTCGTTATATCGCTTGAAACGTTGTTTACAGATCTCAATTACTCTCTTTGGCGTTGCGTTTGTCTTTTTAGCAAAGACTTCTCCGATGACAACTGCATCAGTATCAAGTCGGTAGACAATACGCCAAATCACATCTTCATCAGAAATTCGTAATTCGTGGCAGCGGCGGCCTATTGAAGGCATTGGGCGAGAATGCGGTAAGGTAATACTCTTGAATTGCTGTAGCCGACGTAATAACATCCCAGCCTCAATCCTCGCCGCACGCGAGAAGGGGGCGTTTTTATTTCACCTTTGAGCCAGACAATCGGTTTATCTTCCGAATTCATTCCAGCAACAATACACCAGAAACAGGGGTATGTCAATACTGACATACCCCTGTTTCGACTTAAAAGGTGGGCGATCATATTCCTGCAAGTTCAGCCACAGAAACTTCTCTTGCTGAATTCTTCCATTTTGAGTTCATTCAATAGCGAAGAATAAGCAGGTTGGCTATTCTCTATGGGGAAATCTGCAGGAGATTTTCACAAACAAAAGATAATAAATCAACAGGAGCAATAAAATGAGTCAGTGGCCAATTGGTGTGTTTACTTCTTTAGATGCCGGGCTGGGAGTGCGAATGGATGTTGTTGCGGAATTGAAGATTCCGACCATCCACCTGCATTCGCCTCATCAGGGAGCCAGGGACGAACAGCGAGCCAAAGCCTTTCTTGCTCAATGTGAAGAGGCAGGCACGACCGTCAGTTGTGTCTTTTGTGGTTCTGAAGGAGAGAGCTACGCCGATATCGAAACAACCGCCAAAACAGTGGGACTGGTTCCCGAAGAATTTCGCGCCGCCCGCGCTGCCGATGCACGGGTGACCGCGCAGTTCGCCAAACATTTGGGATGCGATACACTCGGAATGCACATCGGCTTTGTCCCTCAAGATCGAGAATCGGAAACGTATCTCGATTTGATTAAAGTGACACAATCGCTGTTAGACGACCTGGCAGAAAATGGACAAAAGTTACATTTGGAAACCGGACAGGAAACCGCGGATCATTTACTTGAATTTATCAGTGATGTCGGGCGAGATAATCTGTTTATCAATTTCGATCCTGCGAACATGATCCTCTACGGCACCGGCGACCCGATTGAAGCGTTGAAAAAAGTGGGCAAGTACGTCAAAAGTATCCACTGTAAAGACGCCACCTGGGCGGAAGAATCGGTTCGAGGAAAAGAGTGGGGATGCGAAGTCCCACTCGGCGACGGGGATGTCAATATGCGACTCTATCTCGAAACCCTCAAAGAAATCGGCTACGACGGACCGCTGACCATTGAACGAGAAATCCCAGAAGATCGCGAAAAGCAAAAAGCAGATATCTCCCAGGCAGTCACACTGCTCGAAAAACTTCGCAGCGAAGTTTTGGGAAGCTGAATCTGCCCAGGCACAACAAGTAGGTAGGGTCCGCTAACCTGCGGCTTTATGTTTGAGTTTCACCGTTCCAGCTTCAACAGTTTTTGTTTGAGGCTAAGGCCTCCTGGTGCGGTGAAGCCGGTTAGTTTTCCGTTGCTGCCTACGATGCGGTGGCAGGGAATGATGATCGGAATCGGATTGCGAGCCATCGTGCCTCCCACTGCCCGGGCGGCTTGAGGGCGACCGACCTGCTGGGCAATTTCGCCGTAAGTTTGCACCTTTCCAGAAGCAACCTTTCGCGTTGCATGAAGTACCTGTTGTTGAAATGGGGTCATGGAAGCAAGGTTGCACGCAATAGTCGAAAAATCGACATGACTGCCGCTGCCATATTTTTCGAGCTTGAGGCGACACTGCGGATACCAGTTCGAGAAACGAATCTTGTTCAAGTGATTCGAGAAAACTTGCCTGGACAACCAGCCGGTTTGAATTTCATTTTTCCAGCGAGCTTCTGCCTCGCGTTTTGTGTCATTCCCGATAAGCAGCCGTTGCACCGAATAATTATTTAGAGATTTACAAGAAGATGTTTGATACCCTGCCAGAACGAACCAGCCAAGGCTTGTTTTGAAAAGATCGGCCTGGAGAGCCGTTTCTGAGAAATGATTATTCAATTTCAATCTTTCCATTAACTTTGCAATTCTCATCAAACTTGATTGATCTATTTCAGACTCAGCAGCAGGAGATATCTCGTCACTTTGACCTGATACGCTTTGCAGAGTATCATTAATAATTCCCTTGAATGATACTCATCTTACGAATCGACTGTTTTAAACAATCTATCATTATCCGGTTGGTATTCAATTTTAACAACCTTGCCCATCATAAAGCCTGACGCATTTTGCGAAAGAGGTATAAACTATGTCCACAATCTACGACAATCTTTCTGATGATTTTTTCATCAACATGAATCTGAACACTGAGATGGCGTTGCCTACCGAACGGGATACGATTCTCAACTTTTTTGAGCGTGTGCAAAAGACATTTCCGAGCATGCGTAATTTTTATTCTCGCGAAAGTGGCGATTTTATTCTTGAAGAAGATAAGGATCAGTC
>JAJRTM010000220.1 GCA_024278285.1 Planctomycetota bacterium | reverse complement strand
GATCTGGCTTAGAAGTATTCATTGATGTATCCAGCTACCCACATTAAATAGCGGGTGATGGTTCTAAGGAAATAATATCAATAGCGGTTGATGTACGTGCTTATAACCGGATAGAATCAGAAACGCAAACGCTTCTGCTGGGAGAAAAAACTTCTGAGATTGAATGTCATTTTGTCAGGACTGGCAAGACATCTTGAATTCTTTTCAAGTCCACACTAGCATTGCGGGCGAAAAGAGAAGAGAGTGGCTTTCGTGATGGCCTGTTCTCAATAAATCATTTAGACCATTTTCCATAGTTGAAGGAATATTAATGCCTCATATCGTGTGTCAGCCTTGCTTCGAATGCAAATACACCGATTGCGTTGTCGTTTGCCCCGTCGAATGTTTTTACGAGGGGGAAAAGATGCTGTATATTCATCCAGAAGAATGCATCGATTGCGAAGCGTGCGTGCCGGAATGCCCTGTTGAAGCTATTTTTCACGAGGATAATATTCCTGATGAGTGGAAAGAATATATCGAAATCAACGCAGAAAAATCGCTGGAAACCCCAGTGATCACCGAGAAAAAAGAACCACTGGCTGACAGTTAACGCTTGTTATCGCGTTGCATCTGACTGGTTCAGTAATAATAAGAAATTAAGCCACCCTCATTTATTTGAGTGGTGGTTTTTTTATGGAGATTGGCTTGGATGAACTGAATCGCGATATTTGTTATGGTGCCTGAAGCAAAGTGATAAGCATCATCTTATTTGCGTTTGGGTATTTCGCAGGAACTGTGCTTGCACCCATCTTCGCGTGCCGAGTTGTGTTCAATAAATAATAGAAAGTAAATCTGTTATTATTCTACCATTGATTCACCGGCACGAGACTGATGAAGTGGAAACCGCATTTGATGGGTGCAAGCACGCTGTTGTTTATACATGAGTTTTGTCCCAGAGGGACATTGGCAAATAGCCCCAGGTTTTAACCTGGGGAATTCGTTTGCAAGAGGAGGAAGTCCTGAAGGGACGAAGGAATTTGTGACTTTGATACAGGAAATGGAGGATCGAAATGATCATTACCATCGTCCCTTCAGGACTGCTATTATCTGGGACGACGACCCCGGATTAAAATCCGGGGCTATTTGCCTTTGTCCCTCCGGGACTGATGACTCAGCTTTGTCTGAAAATACTTATGTATAAGCAACAGGTGCAAGCACGCCATCCTACGGTTCAAAGATACGACAGTACTTGTTTGACCGATGCTAATTTAGTTTTACGGGAACCTCTATTTACTCAAAAATTTCCTCCTGAACGGCGGGTAGACATTCTTGTCTACCCTTAATAAAGCCTGCTCAAGAAAGAACAGACAGGAATGTCTGTGCTCCTTTTGAATAAATAGAGGTGCCTTTACCAGAGAGATTCGCTTCCGGGAGTTTATTTTCGTGTCGATTATTGTGCAGAAGTTTGGTGGGACCAGTGTGGCGACCGCCAGTAAAATTCGCAAAGCAGCGAGCAAGGCAATTGCAGCCCAAACTGCTGGGAATCAGGTTGTTGTCGTCGTTAGTGCGCGAGGGAAAAAAACAGATGAACTTGTTGCGCTCGCTGCAGAAATGACAGACGATCCTTCGCCGCGAGAAATGGACGTGCTGCTCAGTACGGGCGAGCAGGAAACGATCGCGTTACTTTCAATGGCGATTCATTCGCTGGGAGAGCAAGCTGTTAGTTTGACGGGAACACAAATCGGCATTATGACCGATGCCGCCAGTACCAAAGCTCGTATTCAGAAAATTATTACTACGCGGTTGCATGAATTGCTCGATGCAGGCAACATTGTGATTGCAGCCGGTTTTCAAGGGCGGGATCTTGAGGGCAACATCACCACCTTAGGCCGCGGCGGCAGCGACACAACTGCAACCGCGCTCGCAGCCGTTTTGAATGCGTCGATGTGCGAAATTTATACCGATGTCGAAGGTGTCTTCACCACCGATCCGCGTATCGTTCCCGAAGCTCGAAAAGTTCCTCAGATTTCTTACGATGAAATGCTTGAACTGGCATCACTCGGGGCAGGGGTGATGCACTCTCGTTCTGTCGAATTTGCCAAAAAATATCGAGTGCCTCTTCGTGTTCGTCCCGCATTTTGTGAAGGCGAAGGAACTCTTATTACGCAACAGCCAGGGGATTCGGAAAAGGTGATTTCCGGGGTCGCGTTTGTGAAAGATGAATTACGAGTCAGTCTCAGCGATGTGCCGGATCGACCGGGCGTGATGAGTATGATCTTCGCAAAAATGGCTGCCCGCAAAATTCCGCTCGATCTTGTTGTCCAGGATATTGCAGAAGGAGGGACCGCTGAGATTTCTTTTACCGTTCCGCGCGAAGATTTTGCAGAGGCGCTCACCGCTGCCACCGAAGCAGTCAATGAACTGGGGCAGGGAACCGTCACGCATGGCACCGAACTTTCCAAAGTTTCAATCGTGGGCAGTAATATGCAGACTCACACAGGTGTTGCAGCGCAGATGTTCAAAACGATTGCAGAAAACAACGCCAATGTTTTGATGATTTCCACCGGTGATATTAAAATTTCGGTTCTCATTCACAGCGACCAGGCGATTTCAACTGTTCAAAAAATTCATGAATCGTTTCATCTGCACGAACAGAACGCGACTTCCCCAGAGATTGGATTTCGGCAGGAAAAACAAGCAGATCAATTTCAAAATGTGAATTCATCTCGGGAACAAGAAGTGGTTCTCGGTTTGTCGAATATGGAAGATATTGTTGTCAGCGATGTGATTGTTGATAGTTCCCAGGCACGAGTAACCATTCAAAATATTCCTGACGAACCGGGAATTGCTGCCACTATTTTTGAAGCCGTTGCAGAAGGGGGGATTATGGTCGATATGATCGTGCAAAATGTCTCTCAGCAAGGAATCACAAACATCTCGTTCACAATTCCTGAAGGAGATTTGGAGCAGTCGCTGTTACTCATCCGTACGATCATGGAACCGTGGCCCGGCGTGGGCGTTTCGTATGATGCCAACATCGCTAAAATTTCAGTCGCGGGGATTGGGTTACGCAGTCATACCGGCGTGGGAGAAAAAATGTTCGCCGCGCTGGCCTCAAAAGAGATCAACATCCTTCTGGTCGGAACCAGCGAAATGCGAATGACAACAGTCATCAACAG
>JAJRTM010000219.1 GCA_024278285.1 Planctomycetota bacterium | reverse complement strand
TTAGCCAAGTTGGGAGGTTACAACAACCGCAACACGGAAGCCCCGCCCGGCCCCCAGCCGATCTGGATTGGCATCCGCCGCATGACCGACTTCACCCTCGCCTGGCTCACCTTCGGCCCCGGCAAAAAAACTTATGTATAAGCAACAGGTGCAAGCACGCCATCCTACGAAAAACAAACAGAGATGTGCCAGTAATTGATCGAGCGGTCCTAAGTGTTATTCACTGGGTATTATTCACTGGCATTCATTTTGTCTCGCTGTCATAATCGAGTACGTTCAACATCGTCCGTCCTGATTTTGGAGTGAGATCAAATGAATTGCTATATTTCCCGGCACGGCTGGTTTTTTCTAATCGCGTTCACTAAAACCAGCTTTGGGATCAATGCGTGCGACACTCAAAATATTCGACCAATCGTCAAACGAAGTCGTTTTTCTACCTGCACGATCGCATTGACATTTTTCGCTTTGATCTTGTTAACTTCAACGCACGTTTCTGCGAAAAAAAAACCTGGTGAAAGCTGGTGTTATCATCCGGAACTGCTCCGCCCGTTTTGGGAAGGGGACACCGTTGAGGGGGAATCGATTCTGTTTCTGAAAGACCCGAAGACCGGGCAGGCGAAAGGTTCCCTTCTATTCCCGGCTTTAGAAGTGCTTGCGGTTCGCAATTCATCAGGAACGATCACTTATCAGCGAGGGGTAGATTATTCTTGGAAGCCGGGTTCGCGGGAATTAATTTTGCCTGCAAACTCTCGCATTGTTTCTCGCACGTCTGCTCAAATGAGGCGACCTGCCAATTCTCAGAAACATCGCTTAACCCACCGTGACGGCAACGGCGAAATTTTCTTTGGTGGGCAACTCGAATATCACGATCTGCAAACCGTCATCACTTACAAACATGCTCTCGGACTCTGGAAAACATCGGTCCCACATTTTGATGAGAAGGCGTTGCCGACGGTCATCGGTAAGTTGCGAACTGGGAAGCCGGTTTCCATTGTGGTTCTGGGGGATAGTATTTCGTCGGGCTGCAATGCCTCTGGCTGGGCACATGGGAAGCCTTTTCAGCCTGCCTATCCGGGCTTGATCCAGCAACATCTTGAAGCGAGTTATCAATCGAAAGTGACTCTCACAAACCTTTCCATCAGCGGCAAAAGTACCCCCTGGGCATTAACGATGGTGGATCAAGTTGTTGCCTCGAAACCAGATTTGGTTATTCTTGCTTTCGGTATGAACGATTCTGCAGGAAGGTCGACGAAAGAATATCAGGCGAACACAAAGCTGATGATGCAGAAAGTCCGCGAGCAACTTCCTGCCTGTGAATTTATCCTTGTCGCAACGATGCTCGGAAATGCCGATTGGACAACCTTGCATCACGAGCGTTTTCCCGAGTACCGTGATGCTTTAGCCGAGCTGTGCGAACCGGGCATTGCGCTGGCAGATGTGACATCCATTTGGAGCGGCTTACTCAAGCACAAAAAGTTCATCGACCTGACAGGCAACGGCGTTAACCATCCGAACGATTTCGGTCACCGCGTTTATGCCCAGGTCATTACCGCCTTACTTGTCGAGCCTGAAAAATAATTCCGACAACAGAAATGCCGGGGTATCACAATCCTGATAAGAAAAAAGTATTTCACGCAAAGACGCAGCGAAAGAAAAAAATAAGGCAACTATTCAGCTTTGGCGTAGGGTCCGCTATTGCGGACCACGATGGAAGGTGGATGCCCCTACTTCGTGCGGTGGTCCGCAATAGCGGACCCTACCAACAACCTAAATTCCTATAGAAACTAAACGTCGCTGAATAGTTACAAAATAAGTAAGCATCGACCAAACAATAACTGTCACATCTGTTTCGTTTTTCGTAGGATGGCGTGCTTGCACCCATCTTCGCGTGCCGGACTGCGTTCCATAACAGAAAAGAGTGAGAACAGTTATGATCCGACGATGGATTCACCGGCATGAAACCAATGAAGCTGGAAACCACATTTGATAGGTGCAAGCACAGTTCCTACGGCTCAGAGATACGACAGTAATTGTTTGACCGCAGCTCAGTGGTGCGCTCGATAGCAGGAATGAATCGAAACGGTTAGATTACAGCAACTGATCTACAATTGGGAGAGCGTATTTGATGGATACCAGCATGCCAGCCTACGGCATTAAAGTTCGTAGTCTGCGTTGCAATACAGCTAACATCGATAACCCAGCACGGCTGGTTCATTCTGATAGCCGGAACCAAACTGATTTTTTCTATCATTTGCAAGCCGTTCGCAAACTTTTACCGTTAGAGATAAGAAGGATGCAGCGTGGCGAAGATCTTCATGAGCATGTCGGGAGAAGGGCGTGGTCATGCGACGCGGATTCGTTCTGTCGTCGAGCGGATTCGGGATCGGCATCAGGTCACACTGTTTGCTCCGGGAGAGGCGTATCAATTTCTAGCTGAAAATTACAGCGACGCCAGCGATGTGCGACTCGTTCAGATACCGGGAATGAAGTTTCATTATGTAAAAAAACGTCTGCATCTTTTCAAGACGATTTATCAAGGGCTGCGATATCGTTTTTTTGTGTTGAATAAGTTGATCAAGCAGTTGGAACAGGAAATTCACGAGCATCAACCGGATGTTATTCTGACTGATTTTGAACCGGGGCTTTCGCGGGCAGCGTTGCGATGTGGCCTGCCTTTTTTGAGTTTAACCCATCAACATTTTCTGCTCGCATACGATCTTTCTATTTTGCCCGCGAAGTTACAACTGTTCGCCAAGTTGATGCGGGTCGCAGTTCGGCTGCATTATACCGAACAGGAGATCTCAATGATTTCCTCATTCTTCATCGCGGAACTGAAACCGGAATGGAAACAACGAGCGATATCGCTGGGGCCGATGATTCGTCCAGAAGTACGAAACCGTCAGACAACGCAGGGGAATTATCTTCTTTCGTACCTGAGAAAGAATACGCCGAAACGTGTTGTGAAGGAGCTTTCCTGCTCGCCGTTACCTGTGAAAGTTTACGGTCTGGGAGAACAGCCTGCGTTAGGAAATCTCTCGTTTCATCAGATTGATCCGATTCAGTTTGTGGACGATATGGCTAACTGCATCGGGGTTGTCAGTGCAGCCGGGAATCAACTGCTGGGCGAGTGCATGTACCTGGGCAAGCCGGTCTTGGCCATTCCCGAAACCTGGCATCACGAGCAACTCATCAACGCTCACTTTTTACGAGAGATGAAATGTGGCAACTTCGTGACGCTGGAACGCTTTTCAAGAAACGATCTCAAAAACTTTCTCGATCATCTGCAGGAGTATCGAACTCAGATAGAAAAGACGTGTCTGGGTAATGAAGGGACCGATCAGGCGGTCGCGATCATAGAAAAATATGCGAGCAAATCTGACGGTTCCAAAGAATAATCGGCTTCGTGAATATTCAGGCACAAGTCGCTTTTACCGCTCAAAAGTAGAGTTATTTCAATTGTTGTGATCGAAATCCGTGGTGTTATTTACAATCTCTTCACGAAATCTTCACGAAAAACAAATCAAAGAAATAACCGATAACGGTTGACGATGAATTCCGGGAAGCCGAGAATGGAATGAGAGTTCCCGAAAGGAATATTATGCAAAATGTTGTATTAACAAGACCAACACTGGTCCTGAACAAAGCTTGGCAGCCGGTGCATGTTGCAACCGCGGCTCGCTGTTTGATCATGCTTTGGAACGGAACGGTGAAAGTTGTTGACCCACAAGATTTTCAAACTTACTGCTGGGAGGATTGGTCGAACATTCCTACTCAGACAGGCGATGCGGTTGTGCGCACGGTCGAGAAGGAAATTTTGCTTCCTGATATTGTCGTTCTACAGAACTACTCCAAAGTCCCTAGGCAAACGGTCACTTTCTCCCGGCGAAACCTGTTTCGCAGAGACGGATTCCGCTGCCAGTATTGTGGATGCAAGCCGCAAAGTTCTGACCTGACTATCGATCACGTTACTCCGCGTTCGCAACAGGGGGGATCAAGCTGGGAAAACTGCGTGCTGGCCTGTATTAAATGCAATACGAAAAAAGGGGGACGAACCCCGAAACAAGCCAGTATGAAGTTGAGAAAAAAGCCGGTGCGTCCGAAGTGGACACATCTGTTCGATGTCCCGCAACATCGTATCAGTAGTTGGTCGCGATTCATCAGCGATGCCTACTGGGATGTCGAATTGCAGGAGTAACAACTTCTGAATTGTTTTTTTCAATCTGGCCCGATGGTTAATCCTCATCGATTAATCATCGGGTTTCTTCTTTTTGAAACTGGCGATACTCAGCTAGTGCCTTTTCAGGCCTTAAATTGAGGGTTGGACTTTCATGGTCCGTGCTCCGTTGTCGCACTCTTTCGATATACCAACCCCAAAAATAAGGATTGAAGATGCACGAAATTAAGCCATTTTTGCAGCCGCTTCGACCGCCAGTTCGTCGCAGCGTTCGTTTTCCGGGTGGCCTTCGTGTCCGCGGACCCAAGTGAATGTTACCTGATGCTTAGACAGCAACTCGTCCAAAGCTCGCCAGTGCTCTTCATTTTTAACCGGCTTGAGTTGCCCTTTCACTTTTCGCTTCCAGCCATTTCGCTTCCAGCCGTGAATCCACTCGGTCGATCCTTTGGAAACATACTGACTGTCGGTAATCACTTCCACATGAACCGGGCGTGTTAAGGCGTGCAAGCCTTCGATCACCGCTTGCAATTCCATTCGGTTATTTGTGGTGTTTGCTTCGCCGCCGGATGCTTCGCTTTCTTTTCCCGATTCAATATGGCGAAGAATATACCCCCAACCTCCCGGCCCGGGGTTTCCCTTGCAGGCACCATCGGTAAATAGCTGAACTTCCAAGTGATTTTTTGCAGGAGATTTTGTCGGCATGAGGGGAAACAGCAGGTGAGACGCGGCGGGAAATTCTAAACGGAACGAACGATCAACGTTCTCGAAACACAATTCGCCCACGATTCAAATCGTAAGGGGAAACTTCCACAACAACTTTATCGCCGGGAACAATACGAATAAAATGCTTACGCATCTTCCCCGCCACATGGGCCAGCACAAGATGCCCATTTTCCAGCTCGACCCGAAATTGGGTGTTTGCCAACGCTTCAACAACAATACCTTCGACCTCAATGGCCTCTTCTTTGGCCATAAAACCAATGCTCCCTTAATGTTAGCGATGCGGACCATATTAAAAACAGAGGGGATAATCGCATCAACAATCCCCCAAAACAGAATTTGTTCGCCATCGATTGTATCGACTTATACAAAAATGATCCAATCGCAAACGGAAAAACGGTTCCCCTTTTCGCCAAATTGGTCATAATCATAGCCTGACAAGAAATAGTACGCAGCAGAGATATTCCTGTTTGTTTCGCATAAGCGTGCCTCCTGCTTTGCCTGCTGAAATTGAGAAATCCCAATGACTAATATGAAAACCGATCCCGATCAGTTGGATGCCCTTTCTTTACAATTTGAGAAACAGGGCTATCTGATTCTGCGCGAATTTGCACCGTTACCATTTATTGAACGCATGAAAGCATCAGCGATGCAAGATGTGGCGACGATGCGCGAGCCGTTGGAGTACGAAGCAGATGTGAAATATCCCGGGTCGCCCGAATCTCGTGAGGGCGAAGGAGGCAAGACGGTCCGCAGGCTTCGTCAGGCAATCTCTCGCGATCCAATTTTTCGGGAATGGGTTTGCTGGCCTCCTTTAGTGAAGCTGTTGCAGAAATTGTTGGGGACGCCCGTTTCCTGCCCGCTGGCACATCATAATTGTGTGATGACCAAAAACCCACGATTCAGTAGCGACACCGGCTGGCATCGCGATTTACGATTCTGGCGATTCACTCAGCCGGAATTAATCAGCGTCTGGGTCGCGCTCGATGAAGAGCATCTTCAAAACGGCTGCCTGCAAGTTCTGCCCGGCACGCACCGCATGCAATTCACAGAAGACCAACTCGATGATCGACTATTTCTCGACCCCGACTTCTTTCAAAATCAGGAGTTACTGAAAACCGTCGTTACCGCGCAGTTACAGCCGCGCGATGTGTTACTGTTTCACGCACAAACTTTCCACAAAGCAACACGTAATTACACCGACAAAACAAAATACTCCCCCGTATTCACCTTCCACGGACCAAAGAACTCTCCCGTCCCAGGATCACGCTCCGCAGAATTCCCAGAACTAATTCTGCCTGTCCAGGAGTAAGTGGAAAACAGGTCATCCTGTTAGCGGTGTAGGGTGTGCTGTGCACACCAATTGTGACTTACGCTAGAGGATATACATTGCCATTGTAGTATTTATTACTCTGCAAGCTTGGTACGCACAGCGTACCCTACTTCGCTATTGCGGACCAGAGGAGTTGATATTGCGAGTTCCATTGTTCTCTGCTGATTGGTATTCTAACAGTTCGGTTTTGATCGTAGAGACGAATGAGGTTCTGCAAACCGTTCGGGACCACCCTCGGGTGCCTGACGGCACTCAGACAACCCTGAACGGGATTGTCTGAGCATACCTACTTGCTGAGTGCGCGGAAGCGTACCGCATATTTACCAGGACCATCACTGGCCCGCCTCGCCTCTGTTGCTGCAAATGATCTTTATATAAGGGAAAAATCATGAATTGGAAACTGGCGATTCTGCTACCGTTTATTCTTGCGATCTTTGGAACACCTTTATTCGCTGCAGAGAGTTTTGTTCCGTTATTTGATGGTAAGACTCTCAAAAACTGGAATGCACTTCCCGGCGGAACGTGGAAAGTGGTTGACGGTGCGATTGTGGGGAGTCAGGAAAAAACAGAAAAACGTCATGGGATTTTACTCTCTGAAAAACAGTATGGCGATTTCGTTATTCGCATGAAATACAAATCGCTGGAAGGGAACAGCGGCTTTTATTTTCGTGTGAAGAAGGTCGATCATGTTGTTACGGTCAAAGGATTTCAGGCTGAAATCAATGCAGAGGGTGAGCATATTGGTGGCTTGTATGAAACCTTGGGCCGAGCCTGGGTTGTGAAGCCGAAGCTGGAAGAGACCAAAGATTTCTACAAACAGAAAGAGTGGAACGAAATGACCGTGACTGTGATCGGCGGCAATGTGACCGTTACGGTTAATGGTCATGTTACTGCAAAGTTGAAGGATGATCCCGGATTTCGTAAAGGCTATTTGGGGCTACAGTTGCATGGCGGACAAAAGATGCACGTGCTGTTCAAAGATATCGAAATTCAGGAACTGGCAGATTCGGTGCAGCCTGTGATTTCGGAAAAAATTCACGATGTTAAGCGGCTTCATCCTAAGATTGTTCAGCCAAAAAGTTTAGAATCATTGACTGAATCGGGCATGCCACCCAAAGGTGCTGTTGTGTTGTTTGATGGCTCAAGTCTCGATCAATGGCAGGGAGGTCCGTGGGTGATCAAAGAGGGTGTTATGGAAACGCTCGAAGGGGATTTGACAACCCGACAAGCGTTTGGTGACTGCAAAGTGCATGTGGAATGGCGTATTCCTGATGCCAAGAGCCACGGCAACAGCGGCGTCTATTTGATGAATCTGTACGAGGTGCAGATATTCAACTCACACAATAATCATACGAAGATTTACGCCGATGGTCAGGCGGCTGCGATTTATGGTCAGTATCCGCCTTTGGTGAATGCGTGCCGTGAGCCGGGCGAATGGGAAGTTTTTGATGTGACTTTTCACAGACCACATTTCGACAAGGCCGGCAAATTAACCAAACCTGTGACAATCAGCATGACGCACAACGGCATCCTGGTACACGATGCGGTTGAGTTAACAGGACCAACAGATCATACCAAACGCCCGCCTTACAAAAAACATGCAGACAAACTCCCCCTGTTGCTGCAATACCACGGCGACAAACTTCAATTCCGAAATATCTGGGTTCTGGAATTGTAAACAAAAAGGAATCGCCGGGTGCCACTGACGAAATGACTTGATTGTTGTTAAATTTGGGTGCCACTGGCTATGCCAGTGTTTTTACGATAGAAATTGGAATCGGTTCTCGAATAGGAACTTTCAATTGGCACAATTTGTAGATATCTCCTTTATCA
>JAJRTM010000218.1 GCA_024278285.1 Planctomycetota bacterium | reverse complement strand
TACCACGAAGGCACGAAGCCACCAAGAAAAAAGAAATAATTGATTCGCGTTAATGGGCGTTTATTCGCGGTTCGGCACCTTCCAATCAAACAAACCGGTTTGCGCAGTCGCCTTCGGCTTGCCGTTAAACGAACCGTTCCAATTAAAATTTTTCTTCTTTGTCTCTTCGTGCCTTAGTGGTAATTATAATTTTGGGTTGCGGCAATGCCGCGCTGGGTGCTCTGTGGCTAAAACTTATTTGGTTCCGGCTATGCCGGGTTAGGGAATTCGGGTAGATCAGTAGGTTTTAATCTGTAGGTTTGTACGTAATTCCTATTTCTCGATACTTGACAAAACAGACTGTTTCTACGTAGGATTCTGGCTTGGTAATGAAGAAACTGAAGAGATAGAGAATTTTCTGTAAGAAAAATCGAAATCGACACTTCATCTTTTCCAAGACAGAAGTATCGAAGTACAGATATATTATTGATTGATTTAAGGCAAAAAGGTTAACGAGATGGCAATTCCAAATAGGCGACAATCAAAAACGCGTTCCCGTAAACGACGTAGTCACGATGCAGTAAAGCCTGTCCCACTCCAGGGTTGTGCAAATTGTGGCCAGCCGACTCCCAGCCACACCGCTTGCCCGACTTGCGGATATTACATGGGACGCATTGTCGTCAACATGGAAGATTAACTTCTTTCTTTTATCTTATTCAAAGTCACCTGCGATATCTGTTTCTACTTATCTGGCCTCTTTCTCTGCAACGGTCGGAAAAGCGTTGCGATGTGGCTTTAGTCGGCTTTGTTGACGTCATATCAATGCCAACAGGCAATAGGAAAGTTTGCTCAGATGCGAATTGCGCTGGATGCAATGGGTGGTGATGATGCACCTTCAATCAATATCGATGGTGCGTTAACTGCACTTGCCCAGGCGGAGCAATTATCCGTTGATCTTGTTGGCGATAAGGATGTGCTCAGTTCCCTGCTTAAAGAAAAGCGTTTGCTCACCGGAGATTACCCCGAAGACCGTTTGCGTATTATCCCGGCTGAGGGATTTGTCGGGATGGAAGAAAAGCCGACTGTTGCCCTGCGAAAAAAGCCGAACAGTTCGATTGCAATTTGCTGGAAATTAATGGCAGAAAAAAAAGTCCAGGCAATCGTCAGTGCAGGGAACACAGGGGCATCTGTTGCAGCCGGCTTGCGGACGCGTCTGTTTTTGAAAAATGTGAAACGCCCTGGAATTGCAGCCGTGCTGCCAACTCTTAAAGGTCATTGCATTATCATGGATGTCGGAGCCAACCCGGCTGCCCGCTCCGATCACCTTTACCAGTACGGCGTGATGGGGGCCATTTATGCTCGCGAAATGTTTGGTGTTGAGAATCCTCAAATAGGCTTACTGAATATCGGCAGCGAAGATGGTAAGGGGACAAGTCTGGTCCGTGAAGCGAATCAATTTTTATTGGCCTCTCATTTGAAAGATCAATACATCGGAAACATCGAAGGGCGGGGCATTTCCAAGGGAGAAGCAGATGTTGTGATCTGCGAGGGGTTTGTCGGTAACGTCGTTCTAAAAGTGAGCGAAGGAATGGCGGACATGATGTTCCGCGTTCTTTCTGAAGAAATATCGGCTGTGCTGGATACCGAAAAGACGAATGCCAGTGATGCCTTCAAGAAAGCAGCCAGTCGATACGAATACCAGTAAACCGGCGGTGCCCCACTGCTGGGAATTGATGGGATTTGCATGATTTGTCACGGTTCCAGCAATGCTCATGCGATGACGAATGCGCTCACAACGTGCATTAAAATGAATGATCGAAAAATCAACGATTCAATCACAAAACAACTTGCCACCATGCCAACGCCTGCGGTTTAATTTCAACATCATCCAAGAGAGAACTCATGAGCCAGACTGCTATCCTGTTTCCCGGACAAGGCGCACAACAAATTGGCATGGGCGTAAAAGTTGCCCGAAAGTATCCAGCCGCTAAAACACTTTTCGAGCAAGCTGCTGAAATCCTTGGATACGATTTGCTCGAACTTTGTACCAACGGCCCGGAAGAGAAATTGAATTCGACGGTTTACTCGCAACCTGCATTATTCGTTGCCGGGCTGGCTTCGCTGGAAGTTCTTCGTGATCTCGCACCGGAACATATCGAAAATTGTAAAGCGGTAGCCGGTCTGAGCCTGGGAGAATATACCGCGCTTGCGTTTGCAGAATCGCTGTCGTTTGAAGATGGTTTACGGATTGTCAAAACAAGAGGCGAAGCAATGCAGGCCGCCGCAGACGCCAAGCCATCGGGCATGGTCAGCATTCTTCTGCTTGACGAAGAAAAAGTGCAGGAGATTTGCGATGAAGCGACAACATCCGAAAGTATCCTTAAAATTGCCAATTATCTTTGCCGAGGGAACATTGTCGTTTCTGGAGACAAAGCTGCTTGCGAACAAGCTGTGACGCTGGCAGAAGAGGCGGGCGGGCGAGCTATTCCATTAAAAGTAGCTGGTGCTTTCCATACTCCCATTATGAATTCTGCGACAGAAAAACTGGCAACAGCACTGGAAAATGTCACGGTCAACTCTCCCCAAATCCCCGTTGTTTCCAATGTCGATGCCCAGTCGCATGACGATCCTGCAGAAATTCGAGAGATTCTTGTCAAGCAGGTCGTTCATCCTGTCCGCTGGGAAGATTCAATGAAAAACTTGCTCGAAACAGGCATCGATCAATTCTGTGAAGTCGGTCCTGGAAAAGTGCTTAAAGGTTTAATGAAACGGATCAACCGCAAAATCCCGTTCGACAACTACAACGACGATGCCCTCAGCGATTAAAGGGAGCCTCTATTCAAATGTCGTTGGTAAAGGCTGCTCGAATAATAACTGTCGTATCCTTGATGTTCTATTTTCTTGGCTGAAGGCCAAAATCATCCGGCTCATGCCCGGTTCCGGGTTGATATGGCTTGGAAGCCTCTTTGACGTTATTCTACGCAGCAAAGGACATCTGGATAGTTTATGGGGAGGTCAAGGATGACGATTTCGATTCAGCGGTTGATTGACGATAACAAGTGCTATGAAATGGTCCGTGAGCTACGCTGGGCCGATGGCGTTACCTGCCCGCACTTGCGGT
>JAJRTM010000019.1 GCA_024278285.1 Planctomycetota bacterium | reverse complement strand
GCTGAAACAGAATTAAATAACCAACTCAAAGAACTCGGCCTCGAACAAAGTGAAATCTATATTGAACAACGCACGCTGGAACTGAAGTAAGAGAATTTCATCCAGTAATGCTACCCGAACTCATGGGATATAATTCATGAAGGAAAGTCGCCACGCATATGAATTGATAGAGCCCACTCAGGACTTCTGTACATACGGGCTCGCCACGTGAGCAGGTGACACTACTTGGCGTAGGGGATGCGTGCTGGCCTTCAAGCCTGTCCATAATACTATTGACGAGCTGGCATTAATGCAGCATACAGCTGAATCGTCGCGACGTTCTCGTTGTCAGAAATCAGATGGCGCATACCGAGAATCTGTTTGAACCAGCGGAAGAACAACTCAACAGTCCAACGATAGTGGTATGTGCGTCGCCTTCAATGAGTGATGAGTACCGCTCACCGGAGAATTATTTTGGGGGAAGCGGTGCAAACAGCGAGAAGATCTTTTCCATTTACGAGCCGCACCTCTCGAATATTTGTTAACGACTTTCTTTTCAAGAAGTCTCTTCGAATACCATCAACCAGCCGTAATGGACATCATCATTTAATGGATCGCGATGTGCTAGATCGTGATGTTGCCATCGAACAAAGTCGCCTCTTGCAAAATCGCTTGCAGGGTAAGATGCAATCGTTATCGACTGGAGATGTGCGTGTAAAAGGGGAACGGCCAGCACAGCAGGTTTGCTTTGATATCCGTTACCAGAATTACATCTTGGAATTATTCGCAAGTTGGAAAGAAATGGATTATTTGTAATATGAATTGTTGTCGCGACCATGGCGATTAAATCTTTTAGTATTATGTGGCAGCAGGTATTCTGGGACGCAATCTTCACGTGCTGGGAAATATTTCTGATCGCCCAACCAAGAGGCAGCCCTGAGCCAAGCTGCCTGGAGTTTACATTGCCCGATCGCCGCGTAGTTTGAAGTCGGGCTTTTTTTGCGAAATTAACTCACCCTGCAACAGCGGTGCTTCTCAATCCTGCGCGACGCCAAAAAGAGGGAAGGAAAATGGAAGCAACATCAATAAACCAACCCATCTTCCGGCCAGTCCATCTCCAAAATAATCCCCCCCCCACAAAGCCCAAACCCAATTTCCGTACAGACACTAATTAGCGGTACGACCACCATTACCCTACATTCCTCCGTATTGTCTCTATTTTTTTTAACTAGATTTGTTGAAAAAAAACAACACGTTGCCTTTTTACAACGCATACTTACATAAGTTCTACACGATGTGTATGTACTCGACATGCGATATTTATTATTAAATAGGAGACAGGCTGTGGTTGAATTAACAGTTGACGGAATTAAATCTGCTGTCCTGTTGCTCATGGAGACAGATGATTTTTCTTCTCCCCAGGCTTCAGAGCTTTCTGACTTATTAGTGCAAATGTCAGAGGAATATCGCGAGCAGGGAACAGATCGTGCAGCGAATGCATTGCTATTCTGTGCTAAGAGCATAGCCCCCGAATCAGATTATGGGCAAGTCATTCAGCTAATCTCAAAAACGTTGTCGTGCCTTCAAGACTTCAAAGTACACGGAATCGCGATCGAGGACATTACATTCCCTCATGAAAAAATGGAATCGAATGTAGCAGAGAGTTGCCATCAGGAAGAAGCATCAACCGAAGAACCAGTTGAGTGCATCGATATGGATCAAGTTATCGCAAGCCTTAACGATGACGCAAATTCCAATGATGACACAGTCCAGGATGATTCAACACGAGAGCAGATTTCCAATGAAGTTCTGGATGATAAAATCAATTCAGCGGTCATGACATTGATGGATGTTGATAACTTCGCTTCTCCCGAATCTGGTGAACTGAAAACACTTCTGGATGAAATATCAACGATTTATCATCAGAATGGTGAAGAACGCCCTTCTATCGCGTTGAAGTTTTGTATTGGCTACATGACGCCAGATGCAGACTATGGTTTTGCTGTCCAGCAAATTTCAAGGACTCTTAGTTGCCTTCAAGGTTTAATCATTCATGGAAATAACCTGGATGAAATCACATTTCCTAATGAAGAGCTACCAGAAGATAATTCTGCAACTAATGCAAAACATACCGAAAAGCAAGTCTCCAGTCAGAACAACATTGACACATTTTCAGAAGCGATGATTGAAGATACCAAAAAAGAACAAAAGCCAGTTCTCTTCACGGGTGATCCTGAGCTATTAGATTTGTTTATTCAAGATGCAACCGATCATTTGGGAAGTGTTGAATCGGATCTATTGGTTCTGGAAGATAATCCAAGTGATTCGAATGCACTCGATGCAGCGTTTCGAAGTTTCCATTCAGTTAAGGGTTCTGCCGGGTTTGCTCAATTGGTTCCGATTGAGAAAATTGCGCACGCAATGGAAGAATTGTTGGACTTGGCTCGTGATGGAAAATTGTCCCTTGCAGGCAAAACAATGGACCTCATTCTGGCGACTTTGGATGCAATCCGCGTTTGGGTTCGTCGTGTGGAAATCTCTCTTCAGACCAGTACTCCAATGGAATTTACTTCTGAAGGTGAAGAATTTATTGCGGTCATTGGTACGGTTGTTAACGGAACAGCTGATTTGTCAAACATGACAATTCCAGAGAAACTGAAAGAAAAAACAGCAGAAGATTCTGCCTCGCAGTCTGATGAAGAAAACGCTGAAGAACTTATTGAAAATAAAACGGCTCCAACAAAT
>JAJRTM010000217.1 GCA_024278285.1 Planctomycetota bacterium | reverse complement strand
CGCCGGGTGGGCGAGTTGCTGTTTTACTTCGTTGTCAAATTCGCCGTTAAAATAAAACCGGACCGTTCGCTTAGCAGAATGATAAACGACCACCAAATGAACCCAGCGGCCTTGCTCAGGCAGAACAGGTTGTAAGGAATCGGGGAAATCGTGTTTACTTGTTGAATGGGGGGTGAGTTTATTTCCGAATAATGCAAGTCGCATCGTGCTTTCTTGTGTGACCATCCAATGCACCTGACCGTTTTGTTCTCCCCAGCCGTCGGTGTGCAGAAGGGACTGGTAAGGTTCGCCCAGTTGATTGAGCCGTACCCATGTCGCCAAAGTTAATTCGGGCCATTCGCGGTCACTGCCCACATCAATTTTCATGTGATCCCCCACGTTCACAAATTCCGGTGCATGCGAACCAGGCCAGCGTCCTTGCCCCATTCGGTAAGTCCCCTTGGGTAATGTCTCTTCTGATTCAAAATCAAGCAGCGTAATTAAAGCGGGATCGTTATTCAGTCTCTCTTTTGCTGCTTCTGCTCTTTCCTGTTGTCCAAGCTCTAACGCTGCATGCAGGGAAGCGACTTCGCCGGGGCGAATAAATGCGGAAGAGCGAAACTCTCGTGAACTTCCCGCCCCCGATTGCAGCAGGAACGCTTCTCCATCTTTCAGACTTTTACGTTTCCCGCCACCCGAAGATTGTGCAATCACTTCTCCCTGAAAGACATGGATTTCAGCATCCCCCAGCAAAGGAACATCAACCCCGAATTTTGTTCCCAGGTCTACCGCTTCTCCTTCAGGGGTTATCACGGTAAACCCCTTGGCAGTATCGGGGATATCAGCAGCCATACGACCATATTTCATGTGTAGTCGTTGTGCAGATTCAAACCAGAATTCCGCGGGGGCTTCGATGGCAATTTTTGCACCGGTGACAGAAACCAGTTCCAGAAAACCTTTGTCAATTATTATCCGTTGTTTGAAAAGCAAACTTCCCCTGGAAATTTCTTCGATCCCGGCTGCACTGGTCACCGTTGCCAATGGTCTTGCTACTGGTTTCCACCACGAGGCAATGCTGATGAGCAAGAAAAAGCTTGTCGCTAAGGATAAAATCCAGATTGCAGACGATCGCCCCCCTTGTTTCGGGGGAGGCGGTTTCAAATCAGCAGGTGATAAATTCTCTGGCATTCGACCCGCTGTCAGCGCAGCTAACGCGGAGTCGAGATTCAACAGTTCGCAAAACTTTTTTCTCGCAGCATGATCGCCAGCTAACTGTTCGTTAAGTTGTTCCACTTCCGCAGATTTTGCCTGCCCGTCCATGTATCGCTGGATCAGTTGCTCAAAATTGTTGTTTGAGTTCATGTTGATGCCTCCTGTGCGAGTGTTTTATGGATGCACTTCAACAATGTTTGACGCATGCGATACAGCCACTGATAAAAGCCCGCAATCGTTCGCCCGCTCGCCGCTGCCGTTTCCCGAATATTCCCGTCCGCCTGATAAGCTCGCGAAAGCAGATCACGTTCAGGCTGCGAAATCTTCTCGAAGCAGGTTTCTAATGCTTCCCGCTGCTTTTGCAACTGTGGTTCGTCTCGCAAAGATTCCTCTGCAATCAACTCCACAATCTCGGTATTGAGGACGAGTCGGTCGCGGCCTTTATCACGAAGCCACGCCAGTACCTTGAAGCGGGCAATGCCGCACGCCCAGGCTTTGAAGTCGCCCCCTTCACGAAAATCATCAAACTTTTCCCAGAGGACAATCGAAACTTCCTGTAAAATATCATCTGCATCTGCCCGCGAGGGAACCAATCGACGCACAAAAGCACGCACCGCAGGCTCGTGTGTGGTAAACGCACGTAGAAATTGCTGATGGTGATTCTGATGATCTTCTGACATGTCGCGTGTTGCCCAGCGTGTGTGTAACGACTCCTCTGCCACCTATTTCCAGAATGCCAATCTTTTTAACGCACAATTTCTGAGTAAACTCAAATTTCTCTTATTTCAAGAGTTTTCGCATCGCGTCCATCAGCACTTTTTCAACTTCTTTAGAAACACGTGAGGCTCGGTTGCTCGATTCGTATCCGCCCTGAGAATAAGCGATTTTAGTACAAATATACCCCGGTGCGTACTCGCCGTAGGCTGCCATGCAGACAAACAAATCTTCCCGCATTTTCTGGGCAGCCAGTTGATATTCAACAAACAATTCGCCCGGCATATAAAGAATTCTTGCATTTTTAATGCTCAAACAGGCAATATCAATTGTGCCCCCTGCTTTGCAACGACGAAGCCACGCCAGGTTTTTGGCTACATAGAAACGGTCAGAGGCTTTGACATCTTTGTTTTTTAATTTGGCAAGCAAATCTTCTTCAACAAGATGACTCGCTACTGGCAGACAGACAGGTTCAGTTTCCCATTTGAAATCAGCCGCGGCAACCGGAGATTTTTTTTGATGCTCCCAGGCCAATTTCATCCCAGCTTCAACACGATCAGCCAGCACTTGCCGATTTTTATGAGCTCCATCATTCCACTTGCCCGCCCCAATATTTCCACCTGCCCCATTAAAGTGAATGTGAGGCACTCCCGTTTTCTTTTCTCGTGCGTTCCTGGCCATGCCGGGGAAATCGGGGTTCGCCAAGCCGGTACGATAATAACTTTGCGGATGCGTTGCATAAAAAGTGAGAACCGCCAAGGGATTCTCTTGATTGTAAAAAACGATCATCTTCAAATTCGGATCAATCGTTCCGGCAGGGAAGGCTCGAATTTTAGGATTGCGTGTAGCCGTGTATCGAGTATGAAGCACCTTGCCATCCGGGCCAAGAATTCTGCGATTGGAAGCAACCTTTTCGACCTTGCCGGAACCGAGACCGATTTGCGTCACCGGTTCTGTTCTCTTCATCGCTTCCGCAACCGCATTGGCTGCCCGTTCGACAACTTGCCGCATAAAAGCGGGGTCAAATCCGACCCCCGATGCTCCGTGCAGACTCATCAGTTTTTCTGCGGAGAAATCACAACGCGGCGCATCGTGCTGATGCAATGTATGCACCACAACCCTGTTTGAAGTCGTCCCCGCTGCTTGGGCAATTCGCTCCTTGAAAACAGTCTGCCCTTCATTGCCAATTCCAATCCAATCAACCGCACAAAGCACAATCGGCTTTCCGCAGCCGGTCAGCACAATCCCCTTGAAACTGAGCGGCTCCTGAATTTCCTTCACCGGATCGTAAGCCAGCGGGCTGCCAATGGGCGGGGAAGCATCAATTGCAAAAGTAGCAAGTTCAACTTGTTTACTTTTTTCGACTGCATCAACAGTTGTTGTAGCCGTTAAAAGGTAGAAAACGACAACCAAACAAATAGAATTCAAACAACGCATAGAAAGCTCCTGTAGTAAACCTTTGGGTTGCAAGCGACATTCACAAGCCTCTCTAATAAATCTTACCACAACAGATAAAATAATGTACTGGAAATTTGACCGAAATAATTTGCTAATACGAACAAAAAAAGCCCCCTTTGATTAAAAGTGGGGCTTCTAGAACATTTAATATTGAGAGTTTATTTGCTCATACCGGCTCATCAACGAAATCGACTCCGCAAGTAGAGTTACGGTATTCTGCCCAGACAACTACTTTGCGTTTG
>JAJRTM010000216.1 GCA_024278285.1 Planctomycetota bacterium | reverse complement strand
TTGATCGCGATGCCGACCGCTTTGAGATTTGACCAGCGAGAACCGTCCGGCAAGTTGTCGGGAATCGGACAGATAAAATATTTACGAGTCACTTCGCAATCAGCTTTCTTTTCATGCGTCTTGTAACGACGAACTTTCGTGCGGGAAAAATCATCTTTCCGGTGGTCATCAAAATAATCGACTTCTGAGTCAGGCGATTCCCTCAACCCTCGCCATCCCTCAGCAAGCGGTAGAAATCACTTCAATGCAACTATACCAGACTGCCTGGTATCGCGGAAACGCTCTGGCGGTGGACGCCGTAGTTGACTGGAAGAATGGAAGCCTGTTTGGGAAATCACCTGCGATCAGCCGCTTCCGGAAGAAGCACCGCGTTTGTCGGAATTTATTCCGTTATTAGCCAAGTTGGGAGGTTACAACAATCGCAACACGGGAGCCCCTCTCGGCCCCCAGCCGATCTGGATTGGCATCTGCCGCATGACCGACTTCACCCTCGCCTGGCTCACCTTCGGCCCCTGCAAAATAACTTATGTATAAACAACAGCGTGCTTGCACGCCATCCTACGATATGGCAAAACAGAAATTGTATAAAAAGTGGTCGCTGGTAATTTCCCGGCCTGCCGGCTTCTACCGTTTTATCCCGCCCACGGCTACACAACGGGAATCAGGTTCGGTATGATGCCCCATCGAATACTCTGATTCCTTTCCCGTTTTTTTCTGGATATTCCCAATGAAATTGGCTCGTGTTTTGCTTCCGAATGCGGAAGTTCATGTTGCGTTACTGGAGGAAGCTTCTGTTCGTGTTCTTGATATGACACAGATGGAGGAATACCGAAAACTCTCCGATGTTTTACATGCTCCCGATCCTGCCGGGTTGTCGAAATATCTGGTGCATCAAAAAATATCGCCGGTCGCGATTGAAGAAGTTCGCTTTCTGGCTCCGGTTGACAGGCAGGATGTCTGGGCCGCAGGGGTGACGTATAAAAGAAGTCAACAGGCGAGGATGGACGAATCGGAACATGGTGCTTCCCATTACGATCTGGTTTACTCGGCTGATCGTCCGGAACTGTTTTACAAAGCGAATCCCTCACAAGTTGTTTCGCCAGGCGAACCGGTGCGCGTTCGAACGGACAGCAACTGGTCGGTTCCAGAACCGGAATTGGCCTTGATGGTCACACCCGAAATGAAAATCTGCGGCTACACGATCGGCAACGATATGTCTGCCCGCGATATCGAAGGGGAAAACCCTCTCTATCTGCCTCAGGCAAAAGTTTACAA
Source organism: Planctomycetota bacterium (assembly GCA_024278285.1). Lineage (GTDB taxonomy): Bacteria > Planctomycetota > Planctomycetia > Planctomycetales > Planctomycetaceae > Rubinisphaera. Next base: position 3,875 of record JAJRTM010000216.1, on the reverse strand, counting down.
TCAATCGTGTGCGCTGGGACCAGTCGTCCTGCTGGCAGACGAACCGATCTCAATGAGCGACACATCTATCTCGTTGAAAATCGAACGTGAAAGCGAAATCGTTTTTGAAGGAAAAACTTCTCTCGATCAATTACATCGCTCACTGGAAGAACTAGCGACATGGCTGGGAAAAGAACTCGATTTTCCAAACGGAGCGATTTTGCTCACAGGAACCGGCATCATCCCGCCAGATCAATTCACGTTGCAGAATCGAGATGTTGTCACGATTGAAATCGCGGGCATCGGCACGTTGGTTAATCCTGTTGTTAAAGACTGAAAAGAACAGGCATCATTCAAAGTGACACCTCAACAGGAAGCAACGATACGTCTTGGTGTTTTTCTGGGCGTACTGGTTTTTATCGCGGTGATTGAATCGCTTGCTCCTCGCAAAAAGAGAACTTGTTCCAGAGCATTTCGCTGGACGAATAATCTTGCATTGACTGTTCTGAACACCGTTGTTGTCAGGCTTGTGCTTCCACTTAGTGCGGTCGCGGTTGCTGAGATTGCGTTACAAAAACAGTGGGGACTGCTTCATCTTTTCAACCTGCCAACCTGGGCGAACATTCTTATCGCGGTTGTGTCTCTTGATTTACTGATCTACTTTCAGCACGTGCTGTCTCATTCGATTGGACTGTTTTGGCGACTGCATCGGGTGCATCATGCCGACCACGATATCGATGTCACGACCGGGTTGCGATTTCATCCGTTTGAAATTCTACTTTCGATGTTGTTGAAAATAGCAGCGATTGTGTTACTTGGGGCATTGCCGCTTGCGGTGATGATTTTTGAAGTGCTGCTCAATGCGACAGCGATGTTCAACCATGGCAATATTAACTTGCCGATCTGGTTCGATAAAATCCTGCGGCTGTTTCTCGTCACACCAGATATGCACCGAATTCATCATTCGGTTGAACGTGACGAAACAGACAGCAATTACGGTTTCAATCTCCCCTGGTGGGATCGTCTTTTCAAAACGTATCGAGCCGAGCCGCGACTTGGGCATGACAAGATGAAAATTGGTTTGCCCGAATTTCCCGGTAGTGACGTGCAACGGTTGGATGTCATGCTATTATTACCGCTGAGCAACAAAAAACAGACCGACAAGAAACCAAGAACGTAAATTCAGTTGCAACGCACCTTGCAGTTAAGCGAAAAGATTATCTGAAAATAATGAGTATGGATTCCCCCTCAACCGAACAAGGCATTACCGATTTAGAGCCGGTTGTCAATAATCTTCCGCTGCGTGTGATCGAGCATAAAGGTTTGACGATTGAAGGTTATTCGCGAGCCGCGGTGCAAAGTTACTGGCGTATTCCCGAACTGAAAATCGGTTTCGATCTGGGAGGAACGCCTTGGTCGTTCATGGGAACGCCGACGTTCTTTCTTTCTCATGCTCATCTGGATCACATGGCTGCGCTGCCTGCATTTGTGGCTCGCAGACGAATGATGAAAATGGAACCGCCGACGATTTATCTACCCGCGCAGGTAAAAGAAGATGTCGAACGACTTCTGTATGCTTGGCAAAAGCTGGATCGTGGACGCATGGCTTGCAATCTGATTCCCGTTCTCCCCGGCGAAGAATACGAACTTTCTCGCGAGCATGTGGTAAGTATTGTCGAAACCAAGCATACGGTTCCATCGGTGGGGTACATCATTTGGGATCGCAGAAAAAAACTGAAGCCGGAATATCAGGGACTCCCCGGCGATCAAATTCGCGATCTGCGACTATCAGGAAAAGAGGTCACCAACGAAGTGCGTGTTCCACTGGTTGCTTACATGGGAGATACATCGCCGGCTGGATTGGATAATTGTGATGACATCTACAAAGCGAAAATCCTAATCACGGAAATGACGTTCTTTCGCCCGGAACATAGCGTCAAAAAAATTCACAAATTCGGTCATACTCACCTGGATGACATCCTTGAACGGGCAGATCGTTTTGAAAATGAATTGATTATTCTGTGTCATTTCAGTACACGGTATCATACGTCGCATCTGAAAAAAGCGGTCATGAAAAAACTTCCCGCTTCGTTGAAAGATCGCGTTCATTTATGGATTTAGACAAAACGAGCGTAACGATTCAGTTCTGGCGCAGGGTCCGCTATTATGGACCGCCGCATGAATAGGAAGATCCACTTCTCATCGTGGTCCGCAATAGCGACCCCTACAACATTGTTGAATCGTTTCGATGAAGTTATTTTTAGAATTAAATAAAACAGATTGATGGAAGTGCAGCATGCTTGATTTGCAATATATATGTGATCATTTGGATGAAGTGAAGGCGAATTGCCAAAATCGCGGAGTACAGGTTGATATCAGCCCGATTCTTTCCTTGCGCGATCAGCGTAGGGATTTCATCACCCAAGGAGATGCGCTGCGAAAAGAACAGAAGGGAACTTCCGGAAAAATCCCCAAAGCTTCTGCTGAGGAAAAGCCGGCGTTGATCGCGAGAGGAAAAGAGCTGCGAGGAGAAGTTGCCAAAATAGAAGAGCAGCAAAAGTTGATTGAGCAACAGTTGTATGCTTTGCAATCACAAATACCGAATATGACACATCCCGATTCCCCCGTTGGTCGGTTGGAAGAAGATTCGGTGACGGTTCGTAAAGTGGGCGAGAAGCCGAATTTTGATTTCGAGCCGAAGGATCATGTCGAAATTTCCCAACACCTTGACCTGATCGATTTTGAAGCAGGAAGAAAAGTGGCAGGACACGGGTTTTATTATTTGAAAAATGAAGCGGTTCTGCTGGAACTTGCTTTGGTGCAGTATGCGATTGAAAAACTGGTCGCAGAAGGTTTTACGGTAACAACAACGCCCGATCTGGCAAGAGACGAAGTGCTTGAAGGAATCGGCTACATTCCACGGGGCGACGAAACGCAGATTTACTCAATAGAAAATTCAGATCTTTCCCTGGTCGCAACCGCAGAAATTACGCTGGGCGGCATGATGAAAGATGAAGTGATCGATGCGGAGAAATTACCGTTGAAGATCGCGGGGATTTCTCACTGTTTCCGAACAGAAGCCGGGGCACATGGCAAAGCAACACGCGGTATTTATCGCGTGCATCAATTTACAAAGGTAGAAATGTTCGGTTTCACTGCCCCCGACTTAGCTGCTTCAGATGAATTCCACCAGATGGTATTACGGATCGAAGAAGAGATCTTTCAGGGATTGGGACTGCCTTATCGGGTACTCGATATTTGCACGGGAGATATGGGCGGATCGTCTTATCGCAAATACGATCTGGAGGCCTGGATGCCCGGTCGTGGCAGCTATGGTGAAGTTACCAGTTGCACAAACTGCACCGACTACCAGGCTCGCCGATTGAGTACGCGATGCAGAACGGCTGGAAAAAAAGGGACACAATTTGTGCATACGCTTAACGGAACCGCAATCGCGGTCACCCGCGCGATGATCGCCATTCTGGAGAATAATCAACAAGCCGATGGAAGCGTTGTTGTTCCCGAATCGTTACGAAAATGGGTTGGCAAGGAATTGATTGTTGCTAAGAAATAACATCGGAGTAGGTTCCCGATTTAACAAATAAGAAATTTGAAGCGGACAAGGTAGGGTGCGTCGTGACGCACCCTACAGGAAACTATTCCTGCAGTAAGCGATCTCTTCGGGGTTTCTCGGTGGATATTGTTTCGTTTAACAACAAGTCTTTATTGTCCAGTCTGCCTGCGCAGTCGCCTTTGGCTTGCCGTTAAACGCAATACCGTTCAATTATTCATAACTACTGTCTGTGCAAAGGTTTTCTTCAATGGGGGACGCTTTCTGTGTTCGGGGCGGCATTTGTTCCAGCGGGACATTTTTCGTTTGATCACTCGCGGATTGA
>JAJRTM010000215.1 GCA_024278285.1 Planctomycetota bacterium | reverse complement strand
AAGTTGCCCGGCAAAGATGGCGAAGATCTTGTGTCGTGCCTTTATTGGATGCGTGAAGCTGACCCAGATCGATTCGAGATTATTGAAGATACATTGCGTGTTGGATTTCCAGGTTTTGAGCGTCTCAACTTTCCTCCCGTTGCGGCTGGAACGCTTGCGATGACGTGGAAAGAACAGGGGACGACTCATCCCTTTTTCATGCACCAGCTTTCTGAAGGAACACTTCGTTTTTTATGGCTGGTGGCGCTACTCTACAGTCCCGGATTGACAGAGGTGACCTTACTCGATGAACCGGAGGTCAGCTTGCATCCTGAATTACTTTCGATACTGGCGGACTGCCTGCGAGATGCATCGAATCGAACCCAGTTAATAGTCGCGACTCATGCGGACCGGTTGGTCAGATTTTTGAAACCGGAAGAAGTAGTTACGGTTGACCTTGAAGAAGACGGCACTTCAACTTTCACTCCTGCAGATGAATTAGAACTGGATGCCTGGCTGGAAGAATACACTCTCGACGAAGTCTGGCAGCACGGTCACATGGGAGCCAGACCATGAGGATTACAATTTTATGTGAGGGAAAAACAGAAAAAGCTTTTAAGCCCTGCCTGAATCGCTTTTTAAGAACGAAGCTTGCTGGCAAGATGCCGAGATTAGATTTTTCTGTCTATAATGGTGCTATTCCAACAAAAGATAAATTGCAACGTCGTGTTTCAAAATTGCTTAACACCGGCGTCAAACGTTCAGACGCAGTCATTGCACTGACAGATGTTTATCCGGATTTTTCGGATGCTGCTGAAGCAAAAAAACTTATGCGTCAGTGGGTCGGCAACGAACCGCGGTTTTATCCTCATGTGAGCTTGCATGATTTTGAAGCGTGTTTACTGCCGTATTGGGATGATATCCAAAATCTGGCTAAGAAAAGAAGCAAACCTTTTGGAGTGCATTCTGAAGAAGTCAACCATTTGAATCCCCCGGCGCATCGACTGAAGAGACTGTTTGAAGCCGGAAAATGCAGAGACAGCTACAACAAACCGCGTGACGCCGGTCGCATATTGAAAGACAACAATCTGCTGGTTTCCATCAACGCCTGTCCGGAACTCAAAGCATTTGTCAACACGATCATCAAACTGTGCGACGAATCGAAAGTGATTTCATAATAATGAACAGATAATGTAGGATGCGGTAAGTCGTATCGGGACTATTCCTTAACCTGTTGACGTAGCCGTCTTTGGCTTGCCGTTAAAGGAATTATCTCTCAAAGTCTGTGCGGAATATTACTCCTGTTAAAATGAATTTATTTCCCATGAAAAAACTCCTTTTTATTCTTTTGTTTCTATTCGTTTCTGTTGGTCAGGTTGTTGCTGAGCAGCGGCCGAATATTGTTTTTTTCTTTGCGGACGATCAAACAACCAGTACCGTTGGTTGTTATGGGAATGAAGTGATTCAAACGCCGAATATCGATGCGTTGGCGGCTCGGGGGACGCGATTTCAAAATGCGTATGTCAGTCAGGCGATTTGCTGGGTCAGCCGCACGACTATTCTTACCGGGTTGACTGGTCGCAGTTATGGTACGCCGGCGAATCCTGAGTTGGCACGCCCTGATGCGGTGAAAACATTGTATTCGGATATCCTCCGCAAGCATGGCTACCGTACCGGCTACTTCGGAAAATGGCACGCCAAGATGCCCAAAGGGTTCAAAAGGGAAGATCACTTTGATGAATTTGAAGCGATCGGACGAAACCCGTATTATAAAAAACAAGCCGATGGCAGTTTAAGGCATGAAACAGAATTGGTGATTGATCGAGGGATTGAATTCATCAAAACACAACCGAAAGGGAAACCGTTCGCGTTGAATCTGTGGTTCAATGCCTGTCATGCAGAAGATAGCGACCGCCGGCCCGGCATCGGTCATTTTCCGTGGCCTCGCGCGGTTGATGGGATGTATGAGAATATTTTAATTGCACGGCCTCGCCTGCACGATGTTGATATTTTCGATGGGCAACCCGATTTTCTGAAAACGACGATCAACCGGGAACGATATTTTTGGCGATGGAATACGGATCAAAAGTATCAAACCAATATGCAGTCTTACTACCGCATGGTCAGCGGCATTGATCAGGCGATTGGTCGATTCATGCACGCACTGGAAAAAGCGGGGCTGGCGGATAACACGATTATCGTCTACTCAGCCGATAACGGTTACTACATGGCGAACCGTGGATTAGCTGGTAAGTGGTCGCATTATGAAGAAGCGCTCAATGTGCCGTTGATTGTTGCTGATCCGCGTGTTTCCCCCAAACATCGTGGACAAGTGAGCGAGGCGCTGGCGTTGAATCTGGATCTTCCAGCAACCTTTCTCGATTGGGCCGGCATCGATATCCCTGCAAGATATCAGGGACACAGTTTGCGACCGATTATCGATGAGAAAAAACCTGACTGTTGGCGGAAGCAAACTTTTCACGAACACTTTGCGGTGCGGCATCGCATCCCCGCGTTTGAAGGGATTCGGACTGAACGATTCAAATACGTTTGCTATTTCGATCATGAAAATCACGAATTCCTGCACGATCTGAAAAACGATCCCGATGAGTTGATTAACCTGGCTGATGATCCCAAGCACGCGAAAATACTTCAAGAGATGCGAACACGAACGAAAAAGCGAGTCAAAGAATTAGGCGGTCCGCTTGATCCGTTGAAGAAGGGAACCTTTTTCGCATCGACGGTGCCGCATCCGGTTGCTTCGGCTGCGGTTTCCGCTCGTGTTGGGAAAGATGGTTTTGTCAGTCTTTTCGATGGGAAAACGCTGCGACATTGGAGTGGCGATCCGAAATACTGGTCGGTGAAAGAGGGGGCGATTACCGGGATTACCGATGGCGAGTTAAAGAAAAATCATTTCCTCACCTGGAAGCATTCGACCATTCGCAATTTCGATTTGCGTGTCAAAGTAAAAGTGACCGCGGGTGGCAACAGTGGGATTCAATATCGAGGCACGTCCCGGCCTGATATCGGCCTGGATGTTGTGACCGGCTATCAATGCGATATTGTCGCGAACAATCCGAATTATAATGGCATGCTTTACGAAGAAAGAGGCCGTCGCATTTTATCACGCACCGGCGAGAAAGTGATTGTCGATTCCCAAGGGCAACCGTGGATTGTCGGAAAAATGCCTGTCAAAAGTTTTGTTCCCGACACCTGGCACGACTACCGCGTGTTGGTGCAGGGAAATCATCATCAGCATTGGATCGACGGACACAAGACGGCTGATTTGATTGATCTGGATGAAAACGGACGAAGTCTGGAAGGTGTTTTAGCGGTGCAGGTTCACGTTGGTCCCGCGATGAAAATTCAATTCAAGAATTTCAAAATCAAGCACCTGCCCGATAACCTCCCACTAAAGAATGCAGAAGACAGCCCAATCCCCAAAGGCTCACCCGGCGTGCGCCCACAAGGAAAATTACCAAAAAACTGGAAGCCGCCCGTTTATCATCAGTAACCATTTAGGAAGTAGGGTGTGCTGTGCACACCAATCGTTTGAGTTTGATTTCCCGATCCTGCTTCATTACGAATTTAATTTCGTAAGAATGTTGCAACACGAAAATACCATGATGGTGTGCACAGCAGACCCTACTTGGCTGAACGGGGGCGATTCACAATGGACGTCCAGTCGCAGCGTGATCGCAAAGCCAGAAAGAATGCAGAGTTTATGATACGTGGCGGTGCGGTTCTTGTCTGTCCGCCTCACGCAAAGAGTGGCAATCATGGTGATGATAATTT
>JAJRTM010000214.1 GCA_024278285.1 Planctomycetota bacterium | reverse complement strand
TGCAGATCCCCTATGGGGAAACCCGCACCTATGGCGACATTGCCAAACAACTTGGCAGCTATGGCCAGCCGGTCGGTCAGGCCTGCGGCGGCAATTCGATCCCCATCATCATCCCCTGCCACCGGGTGCTTTCGGCCACCGGCCTTGGCGGCTATTCCGGCGAGGACGGGGTGGAAAGGAAGATTGAACTACTGAAACTGGAAGGTGGATTTCCGTATTTGTTGTGAGTGTTCAGAGCCCCGTGCTTGCCAGAGGATAACGGCTAATACCATCATCCTTTCGCGCGTCATCCCTGTGCTTGTTACAGGGATCCATGCCGCTCTTCCATCGATGAATACGGTACTTGCTACCTGCTGCAAATCTTGTGGAATGGATTCCTGTAACAAGCACAGGAATGACGGAGATTTGGTATTATTTGTAAACTGTCACTGTATCGCCGACCGAAGCAATAGGCCGCAGAATTGCAGTGTTACGCGATGAAATTTTTCAAGAAAGGTATCGATTTTATTTGATTCAAAGAATAGTTGCACTTGTGTGGAAAACTATGTTTCATTCCTTTTTGTGCTGACATTAATCAGAACATGATGCCCTATAGATTTGACAAAATGGTTCAAAAGAAATGACCAAACCAAACACCTACTCAATTTGGCCTTCAAAAACCGGGATTACTGACTTTGAAATCTCACCAAGTAAGCTCAGCGCCTCAGAGATTCCTGGCATCAAAGCTATCTGGGCAGACCAAAAGACCCGGTTGAAAGGGACCAGTCAGTTGTTCGAATTTACCGAGAAATTGAGCCGTGAATGGGCAATTGAGACCGGTGTGATAGAGAACCTTTACGAAATTGAACGAGGTGTCACCCAAACGCTGATTGAGCGTGGTTTCCAATCTGAACTGTTAACTCACGGTTCTACTGACAAGCCACGCGATTTTGTACTGCAATTATTGCGGGACCAAAAGGAGGCGCTAGATGGCGTATTTGACTTTGTTTCCAGCAAGCGCGATCTTTCTGTCTCATATATCAAAGAACTTCATGCAGCCTTGTTACGTAGCCAGAATACAACAGAAGGCATCGATTCGCAGGGAAACCACGTAGATATTGAACTGATTAAAGGAGACTGGAAAAATCAGGCTAATTATCCCGTTCGTGACGGCGTGACATATCAATACTGTCCACCAGAGCAGGTTTCTTCGGAAATGGATCAACTTGTTAAGTTACATGCGGAACATATCAAACAACAAGTACCAACTGAAGTCGAAGCTGCTTGGCTTCATCATCGCTTTACACAAATTCATCCTTTCCAAGATGGTAACGGTCGAGTTGCCCGTGCGATCGCATCACTGGTCTTGGTCAAAGATGGACTCTTTCCGCTCGTAATTACACGTGACAATAAGCCAAAATATATAGATGCATTGGAAGCCGCGGATGCAGGAAAGCTCCAACCCCTTATAGATTTGATCTCGAAGCTGCAGATCACACAGTTTAGTAAAGCGACAGCAATTTCAGAATCGATCCTCATTGAGGATGACGTTCAAACCGCTCTAGATAGTCTTCTTAAAGCTGCCGATAAAATTGAGTTCCAGAAGTTAGAGGAACTTAGAGGAGTATTTGATCTTGCAAACAAGTTGGAACTCGATTTAGAGGCACGCCTCAATGAACTTGCACCAAGTATAATTAAAGCGCTACAGAAAGTGCATCCATCTGCAGGTGCTTTCATCAATCGTTCCACAGAAGATACAAACTACTATTTTCGTGCCCAAATAATCGATAATGCGAAACAACATCTGCATTATTATGCTGACACCTCAGAATATCGATCTTGGATAGTTTTGAATATGAACTGGTCGCGGCGCGCCAAATTGGTATTTTCTTTTCACGGAATCGGAAAACCATTTAATGGGAGTTTGATATGTGCACCGTTTCTTGAATTCAAGGATACAGATGAAGAAGGTCAGGATAGAGTAGCATTGGTTCCAGTTACAGATGAGGGGTTTGTATTCTTCTACAACGAAGAAACTGAGAGATTGCTGACCAGATTCCAACCATGGCGAGAATCGGTAATAAAGGTTGTTATAAAAGAGTTAACACGAAATCTTTAAAGTTACTGAAAGTAATTTTAGTTACAGCTCACCAAATACACCTAAATTATCTGCAATTCTTACAAATCTACTGTCGATACCTGTAACGTATCACCCCCCTCACTCCTTCGGCATGTTCACTCGAATGTGTAGGTCGCGGAGCTGGGCGCGGTCAACATCGCCCGGCGCACCCATTTGCAGATCCATCGCTTGCTGGTTCATCGGGAACATGGTGATTTCGCGCAGGTTTTTAGCGCCACAAATCAGCATAACGATGCGGTCGACACCGGCAGCAAAACCGCCATGCGGTGGCGCGCCATATTGAAACGCCCGGTAAAGGCCGCCAAAACGGTCCTCGACAATCTCTTTGCTTAATCCGGCGATTTCAAACGCTTTGACCATTGTATTAGGCAAGTGATTGCGAATGCCGCCGGAGCCGATTTCATAGCCGTTGCAGACGAGATCATATTGCAGCGCGTCAATTTCCAGCGGGTCCTGATTTTCAAGCGCCTCGAGACCGCCTTTCGGCATTGAAAACGGGTTGTGCGAGAATTCGACCTTTTTCGCTTCCTCGTCCCACTCGTAAAACGGAAAATCGACAATCCAGCAAAGATCAAATCGATCTTCATCGATCAGACCCTGCTGTTCGGCGGCGCGGGTGCGGGCATCACCGGCAAAACCGGCAAATTTCTTTGGATCGCCTGCGGCAAAGAAACAGGCATCGCCCACGTCCAGTCCCATTTGTTCGCGTACCGCGTTGGTGCGCTCTGCGCCAATGTTTTTGGCAATCGGTCCAGCACCGGCAACATCTTCGCCTTCCTTGCGCCAGAAAATATAGCCCAAGCCCGG
>JAJRTM010000213.1 GCA_024278285.1 Planctomycetota bacterium | reverse complement strand
TGGCTGTCCTGGTCGGTAAGAAGCAAACGTTGGCTCATCTCGTTTAACTCGCTTCCCTTTTTCATCGAGCCAGATGATCCGCACAATACCTGCTCGGCGAACCAGATCGATTCCTTTTGTTTTGCGGTACGCGGCAAACTGATAAGTCTTTCCTCCTTCAACGGGCAATGTTTGTTGAAGGTGCCCCATCAGACCTTCCCGGTCATCCGCTTCAATAATGAAAGCTCCCTTTTTTGTTGGGCCAGCTTTTGTATCGAAGGAAAGTTTCGGACGCAATTCTTCACGAGGTGTCAGCAACTCCCAGCCGCGTAATCCAGCAGGCAATCCAACTTTTTTTTCTTCTTCCGCCTGAGATGGAAACTGTACCAACAAAAGCAGGGTAAGAATAAACAGAATGCTTTTGGTATTTTTCATTAGAGATTCTCCGGGGACTTATGATCGATTCTGAATTTGCATATACTTTTTCGTAGTATCACTACCGTAAGCTCTTATCTATGGAATGCTGCTTAAAAGTAGCAGGATATTATAAAAATAAACTGGGCCACCCTGTTAGATTAGAACATTACCGAAAATCTATTATTCACATGAACGATAAAGATAACAAGCCCGAACACGCGAAAGAGTCTGACCCAAAACGAAACTGGCTTCGTTCCTGGGGAATCCCCGTGATTTTATTGATCTCACTGGCAGGTTCTTTCTACTGGGTCCGCTATGTCTATGAAACAATCGCGGGGCAGAACTGGGTCAACATGTTGACGGTCATCATTGTTGGTTCTCAGGTTATTCTATTGGAATTATGGTTTTGCTTTCTCTCGTATTTCACAAGAAAGACCGTCTGGACAACGATGCTGGTTCTTTTGTTATGCGGAGCAGGCTGGGTTGCTTCGATTCGGGATTTTAATTTCGATGGCGATATGAATCTTTACGTTTCTTACCGCTGGGATCCATTACCAAAGTCTCCTCAAGAATTAGCCGCGGGTCAACAAGAAGAGGAAGCGGCTGAGTTTGTCATTCTCCCTACCGACCTGCCTGCGTATCGGGGAATTCGTAGAGATGGAATTGTTGAAGGACCGGTTTTACGAACCGATTGGCAGCAGAATCCGCTCGTTGAATTGTGGCGGACTCCTGTGGGTGCCGGTTATGCGTCGATGTCTGTTGTCGGAAATTCGCTGGCAACGATCGAGCAACGCGATCAGAACGAAGCGATCACTTGTTACGATATCCGCAGCGGAAAACTGCGTTGGATTCATCAATATCCTGCTCGTTTTTTCGAAGCGATGGGAGGGTTGGGACCACGCACCACGCCGACTATTTCGCAAGGGTTTGTCGTGAGCATGGGAGCCGCGGGAGATGTGACCTGTCTCGATTTACAAACTGGAAAACTGATCTGGGCCAGAAACGTGTTGACCGATTTGAAAATCCCGAATGTTGTCTGGGGGATGTCTTCCAGTCCTCTTGTTTACGAAAATACCGTCTGCATTAACCCCGGCGGTCCCAAGGGAAACGGCTTGATGGGATTAAGCCTGAAAGATGGCAGCACGTTGTGGAAATGCGCGGGAGTGGAGCAGTTTGATGAGGCCGATAATAAAGAAAATTTCTGTGGATATTCCTCGCCGATGTTCCGGGAAATTGATGGCGTGAAGCAAATCGTCATTTTTGATGGACATGGTTTAAGTGGGCATAATCCAACAAACGGCAAGCAACTTTGGCGCCACAAATACATCAACGGAGCCAGAGTGAACTGTGCCCAGCCGATTGTTCTGGAGAATCAGAAAGATGTTTTCATCTCCTCAAGTTATTCGATGGGAAGTGCTTTGCTGAATATCGAACAAAGCAAGCAGGGCAACTGGAAGGTGAGCAAAATATGGCATGATGTGAAAATTATGCGGACAAAATTTTCATCTCCCGTTTACTATCAGGGATACGTTTACGGATTGGATGAAGGAATTTTAATGTGCATCGATCCCAAAACCGGCAAGAAACAGTGGAAAAAAGGGCGTTACGGACATGGGCAGGTTTTGCTGACACACGATCAGTTGTTGATCATCGCAGAAGATGGCGATCTGGCGATTGTCAAAGCAAACCCTGCAAAGTTTCAGGAATTGGCGAGACAAAAAGTGTTGCCCAATGCCAGTCGCGTCTGGAATCCGCATGCACTGGTTGATGGCATCGTCTATGTACGCGATCACATGGAAATGGCTGCATTTAATTTACGATGAAATAAACGCAGGGCGTTGTAACGCCGCCTTCAGTTTTTATCCCAATATTCAGAAAGTAAATCTCCTATGCTTCACACAATTCCTTTGCGAATAACTTCTCTTGTTCTGCTTTCGTTGATCCTGTTGACACCTTCCCTGTGCCATGCAGAGCCGCTGGCTCCATTGGAGACCATTTTACTTTGGCCAGAAGGCGCTCCCGGCGCGGTGGGGGAATTACCCGAAGATAAGCCAACCATTACGGTCTATCCTGTTTCGCAGGGATCGGCTAACAAATGCGGTATCGTTATTTGTCCCGGTGGAGGATATGGCGGGCATGCGATGTCGCACGAAGGGCATGAAATTGCGAGCTGGTTTAACTCATTCGGGGTGACTGCGTTCGTGTTGAAATACCGTTTGGGAAAACGGTATCCGCATCCTGCACCGATGCACGATGTTCAACGCGCAATCCGATACGTTCGCACCCATTCAAAAGAATTTAACATCGAAGAGAATCGAATCGGCGTGATCGGTTTTTCAGCAGGAGGACATCTGGCATCTACTGCTGCGACACATTTCGATGCTGGAAATCCGAAGGATAAAGATCATGTCAATCAAAAAAGTTGCAGACCCGATTTTGCCATTCTCTGCTATCCTGTCATTACGATGAACTTGAATTATACGCACAAAGGTTCTCGCAATAATTTATTGGGCAGTAACCCGAACCCAAAACTGGTGGAGTCACTTTCCAATGAATTACAGGTCACCCCACAAACGACGCCCACATTTTTATTTCATACTCTGGAAGACCAGGCGGTTCCTGTGATGAACAGCGTTCTGTTTTATGAAGCGATGATTAAACATCGTGTTAAGGGAGAATTGCACCTGTTTCAAACGGGACGCCACGGCGTGGGACTTGCCAAAAAAATCCCCGGCACTTCCGCCTGGACAGGGTTAGTTGAAAACTGGATGAACGCAAACGGCTGGACGAAATAAGCATCCGTTGTGAGAGACAATTGGCGGGCGACACGATTAGTGCAAGCCATCACCGGTCAACCGCCTGCTTACTTTTTATCGCCCTGCTTTACTTTGGGATCAGCGGGCAGGTTGTGCCCCATTTTGTCTCGTTTGGTAGCCAGGTACTTTTCGCGGTTTTTTTCTGGTGGGGCAATAATTGGTAATTGTTCTACCACTTTTAAATCAACCCATTTTTCGAAGGCTTCGGTTTTCTTTGGGTTATTGGTCAGCAGTCGGATCGAAGAGAGTCCCAGGTCTTTGAGTATTTGCAGACCGACCATAAAATCTCGCAGGTCTGCTTTGTAACCAAGTTTAAGATTCGCTTCGACGGTGTCCAATCCCTGATCTTGAAGTTGATAGGCTTGTAGTTTTGCGGTCAGTCCAATTCCGCGACCTTCCTGCGG
>JAJRTM010000212.1 GCA_024278285.1 Planctomycetota bacterium | reverse complement strand
ATCACCGCCAACAATTCAACCTTGCTCAGGCTGGTCATCACATCAATTTCAAGATTATCCCGCGATTCAGTTCCCATCAAAGAAAAATAACAGATCCCCCAAATCTACGCACTACCAATTTCTACACAATAGACAGCTACCAGCTTACCCGATCTGGACACCTTTTCCATTCCAGCGGTTCGCATGAATATGACAAAGATAATATCTCGTTCAATCAAAGCCGGTGTGGGGATGCCGGTAATCTGTAACTGGTAGAGGCGGTAGTATGAGGAAGGCCCCTGGGGTTAAGTTGATGTATCCTTTAAGAATCAATAATCCAGTTCTCATAATTATTTTGCAAGGCTCTTTTGATATTGTCTGTTGAGGTTTTGAGTTTCTGATGCTTCGATTTGTTTTACTCACCATCTTGTGTCTTGGTTGCAACTGTCGTATTCTGATTCATGGCGTATCTTCTTACCCTGTGTGGGCTTGTTGAAAAATAAAAGTCAGCAGGAGCGGTAGCGTTCTTCAACTTTTCCGGACACAACATCCTCAATGGACGCGAAACAATCTGACAGGAAATAGCTACGGCCTGATAATGTTTGAAAACGCGGTTTCTGGTTCGCAAAGAAATTGACCATTGGTAGTACAAATTGTCGGAAAATCCAAACAGCTATGAGCAGATTGAAAGAAGATATCGTTCGCAATTTTCGATGCCATTGGAAACAGCTGTTTCTTACAGACATCGCTTATATGTTCTTTGCGTATATTCTGCTGACGCCGCTTGTTGCAATCCTGTTTCACTTTTTTTTAGCGATTTCCGACAGCGAGATACTGGCTGATCAGGATATTCTATTTTTCTTCCTCTCTCCTGTGGGGTGGGTCTGTCTCATCGTAGTCGGTGCATTGAGGCTGGGGATAGTTGCGTTGGAACTGGCTGCACTGATGGCGATTCTTGCGACGACAGCACATCGTAACATCGGACCATTTGATGCTCTTCGGTTTTCGTTAGCCAATGCCTGGCGGGTGATTCAGGTAACAGCTCGCTTGGTTGGGTTGACACTGCTTACGGTTGCTCCTTTTCTGGCCGTCGCAGCTGCGGTCTATTTTTCGCTGCTGAGTGAATACGACATCAATTACTACCTGAAGGAAAAACCTCCTGCCTTTTTGGTCGCTCTGGGCATTGGTTCTATCATCGCAGTATTACTATCGGCGGTACTTCTTCGCTTGTTGACCAGTTGGTTCTTTGCACTGCCGTTAGTTCTGTTTGAGAACGTTCTCCCCTGCGATGTATTGCGGATAAGTCGTGAAAGAGCGAATGGTCATCGCCGTCTGATTTTGCTTTACATGATTGGCTGGGGCCTGGCAACAATGATGCTATCGTCATTGGCAACCACTACGGTTATTGCCTTGGGGCGTTTTTTCGTTCCTCGTGCAATCGGTTCCCTGGACCTGCTCACCTTTGCTATAGGCACAAGTTTATTGGTTTGGGTTGTTGTCAGTCTGGTTGTGAATTTGCTCAGTACGACAATTTTTGCGTCAATCCACTTTCAACTTTATCAGGATATTGGTAGCGATCAAAGTAAAGATTCGCTACGGCTGGACGCCACGGTAAGCAAGGTGAAAGGCTCTGGATTCCAGTTGACAAAAACACGGGTGATTGTCGTCGCTGTTGTGGGAACGGTTATTGCCAGTGTGATTGGTTTTTTTGCCATAAAAAGTGTTCCCCTGGAGGATCACGTCCAGATCATGGCTCATCGTGGCTCCTCAAATTCTGCACCTGAAAACACAATGGCTGCTATCAGACAGGCTATCGAAGATGGGGCCGATTGGGTGGAAATTGATGTCCAGGAAACAGCCGACGGAACGGTCGTCGTCTTTCACGACAGTGATTTTATGAAGTTGGCCGGCGTGGATCTGAAAATCTGGAATGCCACGATGGCCGACCTGAAAAACATCGACATTGGTAGTTGGTTTGGTGCGGAATTCAAGAACGAACGTGTCCCCACACTTGGCGAAATTCTTGATCAGTGCAGGGGGAAAATCGGCGTGAACATTGAACTGAAGTATTACGGTCACGACAAACAACTTGAGCAACGCGTGGTAGATATTGTCGAATCGCACGAGATGGCAGACAGTATCATTGTGATGTCGCTGAAGATGGATGCTGTCAGGAAAATGAAGTCAATTCGGCCTCGTTGGAAAGTCGGACTGCTGATGTCTGTCTCCGCAGGCAACTTAAAGAAAATCAATGCAGATTTTTTAGCAGTCAACGCTGGCTTTGCCGATCGAAGTTTTACGATGGACGCGCACAGAAGTGGAAAGGAAGTTTACGCATGGACCGTCAACGATGCTGCGACGATGTCTGTGATGATTGGCCGCGGTGTTGATGGCCTCATCACAGACAAACCCGCTTTGGCTCGTTCGGTGCTGCAACAGCGAGCCTCGATGAGTGCTCCGGAACGCTTGCTCGTAGAATTGGGAGGACTCTTCGGAATCGCACCAGAGATGGACGAACAATAATCAGCCCGGAAAATAACGGTGTCAAGGAATCTATATCTCGAACCCATGCGTAAATCAATCGATTTTGTGGTGTACTCATCGCAGCTGGCACAGATCCATTTTGAAAAATGTTAAGAACACAAGCCAAGTAGAGTCTGCATAGCAGATTCTACTTGCTTAGTCCTCGTCAGCCCGCACCAATTCACTGAATCTCATTATCATTAATTTGTATACAGGATTGTGACTAAAAACTGGGATTTCATTTTGGATTTGATAATCCACTGTATTACTAACGGTAAAAGTTTGCGAACGGCTCGCAAACTATAGCCGGGTAGGGTACGCTGTGCGTACCACGATTGAAGGGTTGTGAATGCTATAATGGCTATGTCCCAATTAGGTTGTGAATCACAATTGGTGTTCACAGCACTCCCTACTTTGCTAAAGTAGGCTTTACTGCGTAAACTCAACCAGCAAACCTGCATTTACAATACAATAGTAGACTAAACAAGTCTTATTAATTGCTATTTGCTATCAAAAGGAATTGACATTACCGAAAAACGCTTATACCATCGATTACCCCGCAGAGCCTGAAACAGTGATTCCCGCCCGAATTCTGTTGACTCTCTCGCCATAACATCCAACAGTTGGAGGCCTCGATGACAGACTGTAACCAAAACCGAACATTTCAACAGTTCTCTTTTGCTGCCTTGTTGATAGTCGCTGCGTTTGGTCTCGTGCCAGAAGCGTTTGCTGATCATAAAACGCAAGCTGCCTCCTCCTCTGCTGGTGCAGGCGAAATTGAACCACAAATTGATGCACCTTTGCTCGCTCACTGGAAGTTCAATGACGCAAAAGGGAAGGGGGCTTTACTCGATTCTTCAGGAAGCAGTTCGGCTTCACAAATTACTGTAAAAGATCGCATTTCCGTCACACGCGGGGTTCATGGCAACGCGATTGATCTTGCCGATAAGCATCAACTGAAATGCAACTTTCTTCCTGAGAGTAATGAAGCATCCCAAATTTCATTCTCTGTTTGGGTCAAACCGACCGACCTGAACGGCTACCGGGAAATTCTACGGCAGGAATGCGGCAATCGATTACTGTTTTCATTTCAAGGCAACGGCTCGATTTTATCGATGGGCTTAAACATCGGTGGCTATGTGGAATGCGATGCGAAAATCAACCCGGCACATCTTCTTGATGGATCCTGGCACCATTGTGCAGCGACTTTCGATGGATACTTGATGCGAGTTTATCTGGATGGCAAAGAGGTCGGTTCTCTGGATCGACCTGGGAATATTTCTACTCAGTCTACTCCCGATATTTTCATCGGTTCACTTCAGGGACAACGAGAATTTTTTCAGGGGGAACTCGATGATCTGCGTATTTACTCCCAAGCTCTCTCGCCAGCACAACTTTCGCAGCTTTATCAGGGAGGCTTGAAATCGCTTGCCAGTTATTCCAGGCAAGCCAACGCACGGCTGAATGCTTTTTACGTACCCGATAATTCGTTTGCCAAAACACTTGCTCGCACACGAGAAAAAATCAAAAAGGAAGGGGCGGTATACTCCAGCGAACTCGCAACTGCCTCGCTCGTCAGGCTCAAAGCAAGTTTTCCTGAACAATGCAATCACTTTTCTGAATTCACCAACATCTCCCCTGCCAAATATATCCTCTCAGGCGATCAGGCCAATGCTCAAAGAGCAGAGAAAATTATCGCATTACTAACTGAATATGCACCACTTACCGAAAGTCAAAAACTCGCCCAATCCCCAAAGCAGATTCAACATTGGAAAGAAGTGGCGACAATTTGTGAACGGTTTGAAAAGCTGAAATCGCAGGGAGAATCAGCCGGTTCTTCAGCCGAGTGGATCGAAATTATTCTCGCAGCCGGTCAGCACATTCATTTTCGTCCTGTCATATCCCAAGCCGTCGCACCGTACATCACTCCCGATACGCCTCCCATTCAAAACCTGAATGCATCGCAGGCCCGGGAAACACTGCGTAAAGACTGGCTTTATCAGGCCGACCAGAATCCGTCACCCGAGCGTATTAAAAATGAAATCCAATGGACACGTCAACTCGTAAAGAGAATTTATTCTATCTCAAAAAAACAAAAGTACATTGACACTCTGCTTGGCAAATTAAAAAAACTGGAAAACGAAGCTGCGAAGCTCACTGCCCCAAATGCAGAACTCTATTTCAAAGTTCGAGAACTCAAGCGATCGATCACATTGATGAATCCTGTGATCGATTTCTCAAAAATCCTGTTTGTCGATATGCCTTTCCCTGCCGGATCGGAATGGAAACACGAAACAAGGCATCGACTGGGCTACATGGCAATTCCCGGTGCCCGTTTGCTTGTCCTTGATGGCCTCTCTCCTGCTGGAAAACTGAGCAAACTGATGCCTGACGAGCCACTGCACGGCTCCTTTTGGCGACCCGATTTATCTTACGATGCTCAAAAAGTTCTTTTCTGTTTCAAACCCCATAACGAAAAGTCATTTCATCTTTACGAAATAAATATTGACGGAACAGGGCTTGTCCAACTGACCAACGGGCCATACGACGATCTGGATCCTGTTTATCTACCCGACGATAAGCATTTTCTTTTTTCAACTACTCGTGGACACAGCTATGTCCGCTGCATGCCTCCCACAAATGCGTATGTGCTTGCTCGCTGTAACAGCGATGGCAAGGACATCTATCTGATTTCCCGTAACAACGAACCAGACTATCTCCCTTCAGTGATGAACGATGGCAGAGTCATTTACACGCGTTGGGAATACACAGACAAACCCCTTTGGCGTGCTCAAAGCCTGTGGACAACTCATCCCGATGGAACTCATGTTTCTACCTTCTGGGGGAACCAGAGTGTGTGGCCCGATTTGCTCAAAGATGCCAGAAGCATTCCCGGTAGTCAGCGGGTCATGTTTATCGGCAGCGCGCACCACAACTGGTTCAGTGGGTCTATTGGAATTATCGATCCGGAAAAAGGTTTCAATTTCCCGAATGGACTAACCAAAGTCACCGCAGATGTCGCGTGGCCGGAATCTGGTAACGGGCCTGTCGATCCAATCGAATCTTCCAGATATCACGCCAGCGGTAAGCATTCAGCGTACTATTCCCCTTATCCTTTGAGTGAAACGGATTTTCTCGTTTCCGCTAATCGTGACGGCAAGTTTTTACTTTATCTGATGGACGTCAATGGCAACCGCGAGTTGATTTACGAAGGGACTCATAATATTTTTCACGCCTTACCTGTCAGAAAACGGCATAAACCGGCAACGATTTCCAATCAGGTTGCATGGCCGGACAGAAAAGAGAAAGCAAATCCAAAACCCGGCCTCATTTTCAGCAGCAACATTTACGAAGGAACTGCTCCGGAGTTATCCGGGAAGGCGAAATTCCTGCGAGTATTAACAATGGACGCCAAGACCTACACCCACTGGAATAAAAGGCCGTATATCTCAACCGGGCCAGTCGTTTCGATGGTGCAGTCAGATGGCGTCAAACGGGTTTTAGGAACCGTTCCGATTGAAAAAGATGGCTCCGTTGCATTTTACGCACCGTCGGGCAAGCCACTTCATTTCCAGTTGCTCGATAATCAATACCGCGCACTGCAAACGATGCGAAGCTTTACCGGCGTGATGCCCGGTGAGTATCGCTCCTGCGTTGGCTGCCACGAATCGCACAGCCGTGCTCCACAGCAGAGTTCCGCATCAATCGCACTTTCAAAACCCCCACATCAAATTACGCCACCACCCTGGGGACAAGACACCGTCAGTTACGTACGGTACGTGCAACCGGTTCTCGATCAGCATTGTGGCAAATGCCATCAGGGAAACGGCGAAGCCAAAGAAATTCTCGACCTCACATTCCGACCTGGCTACCTGATGTTCAATGAACCTTATGTCACATTAGTTGGCAAACCAACCTGGGGAAAACCGTACAAAAAACCGGCAACTCCCATTCCAGGTTTCGGAATTGCAAACACGCTCATGGTTGAAGGTTACGATCAACGCGACCCCAAAGCCTACCAGACCCCCAAACCGATGACGTATCTTTCATACAAAAGCAGACTCATCGATCTCGCTTCAAGCGGAAAACACTACAACGTTAAAGTCGATCCAGTCAGCCTGCGAAAGCTGATCGCGTGGGTCGATACGATGTGCCCGTATCGAGGCGACGAAGAAGTCAGACAAATCGAAGACCCCGACTTCCAGGGCATCGACTGGCTCTCAATCCGCCCCGAAGTAAAAAACGCCCCAACAATCCAACGCCCCGGCCCTGTTGATTAAATGTTAAAATAGATTGTAAAGATGAAGCAGTAGAGTGCGTTGTAACGCACCTTTGGAGATATTGACATACACATCGCATTTGGTGCGTCACGACGCACCCTACGAACTGGCAAACTCTTTTTTCCAGTGAATCTGCAACGCGTTGATAGCCATTCAGGCCAATCGTTTGATACAATAAACAAGTGGGCGTGTCCTGTTTTTCTGATAGAGAATGGGTAATAATATTCCCTATCAGAAAAATATGCCCACATTTTTACCAACCCCCGCGCACAACATTTGTCGTTGAACCAATAAATTCACCAGCAAATAAAAAAACTGGAGGTTCCCCCGATGCATGCGAAATACGTTTGGCTGTTCATGACAGCAGTTCTATTTCTTTTGATGCCAAGTGACGGTTTTGCTGATGACCGTTCTTCCACGCCTCTCAAAGCCGGGATAATTGGCAGCGATGCCCATGCTCTGCCTGCTGCTGAATTTAAAGTCGGTGCAGCTGTCATCGATATCACTCCAGAGAGATTACCCGTGATTGTAAGCGGAAGCCTTACCTTACGTAGATTTGGCAAGGTTATCTCCCCTTTGAATGTACGTGCAATTGTCATCGCTGATGGTAAAATGAGAATAGGAATTGCTGTGGTTGATACCTGTCTTGTTCCTCAACCACTAGCTGATGAAGTAAAGGCACTCGTTGCCAAGCAAACGAAAATTCCAAAGAATCGAATTCTCATTTCGGCAAATCACTGCCATACGACTCCTTCACTCGGAGACAATCTGGTTTCTCCTGATCATAACTATGTGGAATTTATTCGAGGAAAGATCGTTAAAGCTTTCATTGATGCGGAAGCGAATTTAGAACCGGCAAGTGTAGGTTGGGCGACTATCGATGCAGCGAAATACACAGCCGTCAGACGGTGGATTCGACGGACGGATCGAATTGAAAACGATGTCTTCGGAAATCCGACTGTTCGCGCACACATGCATGCTGCTGGTAACTGGAATAATGTGACCGGCGCATCTGGACCAGAAGACCCTGAGCTGTCAATTATTTCGTTTCAAGCATTCAATGGTCGTCCTATCGCTGTGCTAGCTAATTTTTCAATGCATTATTTTGAAGACGCTGACGGACTCGGTTCAGATTACTATGGTTTGTTTTGTGAAGGACTGAAAGAACGTCTTTCAAAAAATCGAGATAAGAACAGTCCTCCATTTGTTGGTATTATGTCTCATGGTTGCAGTGGTGACGTTTGGAGAGCTGATTATTCCAAGCATCCCACATTCAGGTACATGCCTACTATTACAGAATATTCAAATAAGATGATCGATCTGGCAATGAAAGCCTATCGCTCTATCGATCATAAGAAAGATGTAGATCTTGGTATGATTGAAAAACGGGTTCGTTTAAAGTACCGAGTCCCTGATGTGCAACGTTTGAAGTGGGCTCTGGAGATTGTTGAGAAAATGGGGATTCGTGAACCTGAGAACCGTGACGAAGCCTATGCACGAGAACAAGTTGCCCTTCACGAGCAGAAGTCTGTCGAAGTCATTTTACAAGCAATTCGAATCGGTGATATTGCAATCGCAACGACATCAACTGAGACGTATGCATTGACCGGATTAAAGTTAAAACTACAAAGCCCCTTTAAAAAAACGATGGTGATAGAACTTGCAAATGGTTCTCATGGGTACATCCCATCACCTGCGCAGCATTATTTCGGAGGTTACAACACGTGGCCAATGCGCGGAGCTGGATTGGAAGTTCAAGCTGAACCGATCATTACAGAAGTTGTACTTGGTCTACTGGAAGGTTTATCTGATAAACCCCGCCGACCGCATCAGCAGAGTCTTGGACCGGCTGCACAGGCGTTGGTCAAAGCAAAACCGGTAGCCTACTGGCGTCTTGATCAGTTCGAAGGTCCTCAGGCTGTTGACGTATCAGGGCAGAATCGACATGCGGTCTTTGAACCTGGAATTGCATTCTTTCTTGAAGGGCCAAAATCAAATATCTACAACACTGGCAACGAACAGAACCGGGCAGCACATTTTGCAGGAGGACGATTACGGTCACAAATTGCAAATCTTGGCGATCATTATTCGGTATCACTCTGGTTCTGGAATGGCATGCCTACCAATAATGGTCGAGAGATGAGCAGTTGGATGTTCTCACGTGGACATAACCATGGCCTGGGACCGGTGAGTGAACATCTCGGAGTAGGAGGAACAAAGCATCCCGGAAAGCTTGTCTTTCTTCGCAGTCAGAATGATGGGAAAAATCAACTGATTGCTGGACGCACAGAAATTAAACGCTGGACTTGGAACCACGTCGTATTAGTCCGTGCCGGAAACACTGTTCGAGTTTACTTGAACGGTAATCTTCAGCCCGAAATCAACACATCCATACCTGAAAAATCCCCCATTCTCTCTGATGAAATATTTGTAGGTGGCCGTTCGGACAACCAGTCAAACTGGGAAGGTCGTCTTGATGAAGTCGCCTTGTTCAATCGGTCGCTTACAGTTGAAGAAATCGAGAAACTGTTTTCAAATGTGAAATAGATTTCAATGTGGACTATTAAGGCGATTGGCAGATTGGAATTTACCTGAACTTGCGGTTTCGCGGGTGGCCCAGGAAGTAGGGTCTGCTGTGCGGACCGAATAATCAACTCTCCATCAATGGTCCGCACAGCGGACCCT
>JAJRTM010000211.1 GCA_024278285.1 Planctomycetota bacterium | reverse complement strand
TTTTCTTGGCTTATTCATCAGTGGGTAGCCGTGTTTTCGTCGTTTGAGGACTCTTGGTTCCAGGCGACCAGGGCGGTTGCCGACTTCGCAGGAGGCAATTTGAGCCAGGTGGGTCTCTTTTAATTTGCGAATCGTTTTGAGATCCAGTTGTCCGCAGGCGGTCAGCATCCACAGAGACAAAACATATTGGCAGGTGGCTGTGAAGCTGACTTGCCGTGGTAATTTGTCGTGCAACTTCGCGGCACCGGCGGCTGTGGTGCGAATCAAATTGTAAGCGAGCATGGTCGTCCACAATTCACGACGAACCATTTCCGGAGATTTGCACCGCGTGTGACCAAGATGCAGCGAAGCTTTGATGCTGCGAATATCCAGTTCGACATGCCAGCGAAAGCCGTACAGTTCTGTGATTTCTTCTTTGGTATGTTCTTCGTCAACCAACGTGGTGACCACGGTGAGTACCTTGGTTCGTCTGCGCAGAAAACCCACGACAGTACCATTCTTCCTGCCTGAACCCATCTTCGCGTGCCGAATTGCGTTCAATGAAAAATAGAGAGTGGACCTGTTATTATCCTGCAATTGTTCACCGGCATGAGACTGATGTAGTGGAAGCCGCATTTGACGGGGCAAGCAAGCCATCCTACAGTTTGGGATGAAGTTTCCAGATGAGCCTGAAATAATTCTGCCAAGCCTACTGACAAATACAAGGGAACCTCTATTCATTCATAAATTGTCTGTTGAACGCAGAGTAGATATTCTTGTCTGCCTTTAAAAAACCTGCTCTTACGAGACAGACGCCGAATGTCTGTGCTCCTTTTGAATAAAT
This sequence comes from Planctomycetota bacterium, assembly GCA_024278285.1. Lineage (GTDB taxonomy): Bacteria > Planctomycetota > Planctomycetia > Planctomycetales > Planctomycetaceae > Rubinisphaera. The sequence continues at coordinate 1,995 of JAJRTM010000211.1, read as the reverse complement.
AGAGATCCCCTCAATTTCCATCAAAACCAAACATCGTAGAATCGTTAAGAATAAAGGAAGATCATGTCACCACGAATAACAGTTGCAATTATTGCTTTTATATTTTCATTCGACGCTCTTGCAACAGAATCTTTTGCACAGCCAGCAGGAGACCCTCAAAAACCGGGCGTGGTGATTGATGCCAGCCAGTTCGATTCGATTCAGGCAGCTCTTGATGCTGTACCGGTTTCGGGAGGCAAAGTCGTTTTGCCTGCAAAAACGATTGAACTTCAGACGCCCTTGATTATCAAAACGGAAAGAACACGCCTCACCGGGGCAGGAGCTGCAACGCATCTGGTTAATAAAAATGAGCAAGGGCAACCGGCCATTCATATTCGGGCTGAAGGTTACGAAAAGAATAAAAAAATGCGACTTTGGCAGGTGCAGTTGGATAACTTTCAAATCTCGGGAAATCCAAAAAGCGGTTCAGGGATTTTTGCACAGGGGATTCAAGAGATATTCATTCAAGGAGTTTCGGTGCATCATCATGGCGAGCATGGAATTTTTCTTGATTTCTGCTACGAAGACCCCCGCGTTTCTGATTGCTTAATGACCTACAACAAACAAGCTGGACTGAACCTGGTTGGCAATCACGATATTGTTGTGAATGGGAACCATTTTGAAGAGAATTACGATGCAGTCCGCTGTTTGGATGGGTTCAATTTAACAATGAATGGCAACAATCTGGATGACCACCTGGGCAATGGTATTGTGATCGAAAATACTTACGGGTCGGTTGTTTCGGGAAACATGATTGAAGAGTGTAACGGCTGGGCGATTATTCTTGATCGAGATTGTTACGGGATCACTCTGAGTTCCAATGTGATTGCCCACGATATGAAAGGAGGAATCGACTTGCGTGATGCCTGGGGATGTACGATCTGTGCCAACACTTTCACGCTTGTACATCACGCGGCGGTACGAGTCAGTTCAAATTCTGGCCGCATCAACATTTCCGCCAACACGTTCTGTAACAGCGACATGGGGGGAGCAATTAAGCGTAAAATAAATCACAAAAATCCGTTACAACTCGATGCCGGTGCGGGAATCGTTCTGGGGAAAACGGAAGACATTCTCATTTCCGGAAACATGTTTTCAGGAATGGATACTTCTGCGGTTACCTGCAACAGTGAAGATTGCAAACGCATTCATATCGTCGGCAATCTCGTGACAGATTTCGGACGTAAAAGCAAAAATCAGTCAGTCCCGTTTGATGTCCCCAAGAAGGATTCCGTTCAATTGCACAATAACATGATCGGACCAGGCAAAATGGAACGCGCTGAATTCAAGAAGTAAATTTCGTGAGTTTCAGGATGCAGATTTCCAAAGCGAATCGATCGCTCGAAGCAAGTCTTTGAATTCGAACAGGTCTTCCAACTGGTGTTCCTGGGCAGGTTTGTCGGAAGATGCTGTTTCTGTTCGACCAATAATCACACGGGGAACTTCTGAAAAACTGCTTGCCTCGGGGTGGGCATCCAATGTTTCGTTGGAATGGAGAACAAGCACAGTTCCTGCTTGATCTGGTTCGCAATTTTGCAACTGCTGCCAGGATCGAACGCGCGTGACCGATGTGCCAGCCGGTTCGAGGACGGCTCGAAGAACTTCTTCTGTTTCGTGATGTTCATCAAGCACTAACAGACGGCGAGATTTTTCCATGAGTTCCTCCTTGAAACACCTTCTTAATAACAAAATGTAACTCGTCCACTCGCTCGAAAAGTCTGCTTACAACTTGTCAAATTCCGATTTGATCGAGTTACCGGGTAGCTCAGACAATCCCGTTCAGGGTTATCTGAGTTGCGTAGCAACCCGAGGAATTGTTTACCAGGCATTACTTATTCATCATCAAGCCGCTCGCTGAAATCCTCGGGTGCCTGACGGCACTCAGACATCCTTGAACAGGATGTCTGAGCTACCCGGTTTTTGTTCGGACTTGATCGAGTAAGGTCTAATGATGAT
>JAJRTM010000210.1 GCA_024278285.1 Planctomycetota bacterium | reverse complement strand
CCAATGACGACATTTGTTCCCGATTCTGAAAAAGTGGAAGCGTAAAATTCCTTAAAAAAGTAACGAGCAAACCTGTCCCTGTTCAGTCATTCCGATTGAACAGGGATTTTTTTGTGCCGTAATTGAGCAAGTTGCCCTCCTAAGATGGCTTCTCGTTTGAAAAAGTAACTGTTTTCTTGTTATACAGGGACAACAGTTATTGCGGTACACTGCTACCCTGCCTGATGACAAATCAAACTCCTTATGAAAGCCTACCTATGAAGATGTTGATTCCCATTTTGTTCGCTTGTGGTACCGCTTTATGCTGGGGGTTGTACGGTCCGACCATTCAACATGCCCGTAGTTCAACAGGTGAATGGAGTGCGTTTAAGCCTTACGTGTTTATCGGGATTGCATATCTCGTTTGGGCATGTTTGGGGGGCGTTGTCGGGATGATGCTCAAAGGAGATGGCTTCTCTTATTCAGGAACGCAAACCCCTGCCATGACGTGGGGATTTCTTGCCGGATCACTTGGTGCAATCGGTGCGTTTAGCCTGACCTCAGCCATGCTCAGCGGTGGGAAGCCTTTGTTTGTGATGCCGATTGTTTTTGGCGGAGCCGTCACTGTTACCGCGATTGTTTCTGTTATTGAACTGAAAGATTTGTCGAAAGTAAACCCGATGCTGTGGGTCGGCATGCTCGCTGTTATCGTGGGAGTTGTTCTGGTTGCTGCGAATACTCCGCACGGTCATCCGCCCAAAAAGCAGGTGGATCAAACAGAATTAACAAACGCCGCGATTGAAGAATCGCCCGGCGAAAGCAGTTCATAGAACGAATCAAGGAAAGGCTCATTCAACCAAAACGACAAGGCGAACATGGCAACCAAAGGACTCTTTATCACGGGAACCGATACCGATATCGGCAAGACATTCATTTCTTGTCATCTTCTTCAAGAAATGGTTCGGCAAGGAAAATCAGTCGCAGCTTACAAACCTGCCTGCTCTGGCTCGGTGGTTAATCGAGCGGGAAAAAAGATTTGGGAAGATGTTGAACTTCTTCACGAAGCGGCACAGTCGAAAGAACCGAAGAATCGAATCTGTCCACAAACTTTTGACTTGCCGCTGGCTCCAGATCGAGCTGCGAAAATGGAGTCACGCATCGTCGATGAATCGCTTCTTATTGAGGGTTGGAAATGGTGGCTCGATCAGGTCGATTATCTTTTGGTCGAAGGAGTCGGCGGATTGCTTTCGCCAGTTTCGGAAAATTTTCTCGTTGCTGATCTCGCTGCACAAATTGGCTACCCCTTGTTAATTGTTGCAGATGCCGGACTGGGAACGATCAATCATACGCTCTTAACGATTGAAGCAGCCGAACAGCGGGGGTTATCTGTTGCAGCGGTTTTGCTTAATCAAACTTGTTCACAAAAAGACGATTCGGCTTCTTACAATCGGGAAGACCTTGCCTCGCGAACAAAAGTCCCCATCCTCGGCGAGATGCCATATTGTTCAGGTGGGTTGCTCCCTGATGCGGGAGATTTTCTCGATTTCGATTGGGCAGCTTTGTTTTGTGAGACTGTTCAGGCTACACAGAGTGAGTGCCAATGAATACAATTTCGTTATCAGATTATTTATAGGGACTTTCGTGGAGTGATTTGAAATGTCGGATGAGGAAAAGCCTGATTTCAGTTTTTTGAACGAGCTGAAAAGTTCGTCTGACTCTGCCATTCTGAAAAAAGAGGAATCCGGATCTGAGTCCGAACCGGAAACCGAACCTGAGAAGAGTGAAACTGAATCGGAAAAACAAGCCGAATCTCAACCAGCCTGGATGGACGAACCGGAAACGTTGGAGGATCGCTACGATAGCAGCACGCGATTTGCAGCCGCGTTGGGATCGCCTGAAGATGCCGAATCGAAATCAGACGGCCCCTTTAATTTTTCTGATGAGCAGATTGTCACGCAAGATCAGGAAACAGAGCCGGCGAATGCTGATTCTTCCAACGATGAAGAATCTTCTGTTGAGAAGGAGCAAGCCGTTTCGCCAGAAGATACAGAAGCAGAGACAGCCGAGAGTGAGGAAACAAAACCAACCGCTTCAACTGAGCAGGAACAAGAAAACGTTAATGAATCTTGCGATGAAGAAATAGAAATTTCTGAGCCTGTTGATCCTTCTGAAGCGACAGCAACCGCTGAAGAAGCAGAGCCGATTAAAGCAGCAGAAAAAGAGTCAGAGCCACAAGCCCCTGCCACCAAATTGGTATCTACGCCAACGACTGCAACAATCAAAAATCCCGTACAGGGACCAGTTGTTTCAAAACGAAAGTATATATTTGTACTCAGTTACGCCAGTGCGATTACATTGGTTTGTGCAATATTGATCATCCAATCTTTTCAGGCTAAGTCGCACGATCTGGAAAGTTTGCCAGACCTTAAACCGCCGATGAAAGATGATGAAATTGCTTATCGTCTTGTTCCCGAAGCAGCCAAACTTCCTCTTGGTCACACGCTGAAACTCGGTCAGTCCCGTCGGTTTGGCAATGTTCTGGTCACGCCAACTAAAGTGGTTTACGAACCGCTCAAATTCGCACACTATTCACAAGACCCGACCAAAACCAGAACCGTCAGTAAACCGGTTATGAAACTCTGGCTAAAGTTTGAAAACGTATCCAAAGATCAGAAATTTGCCCCGTTAGATCGCAAACTGATGCTGATGCGGATTGTTGACAGTAAGCAACCCGAGTTCATGCGGTCCAATCAGTTCTTGTCTCCTGCCAGCAGCAAAGGAGAGCTTGATAAAACAAGTTTACTTTACAATCTGGAAATGGTGGGGGATTGGGATTTCGCTGGCATTGAAGATGATCCAATTGTCCCGCCCGGAGAATCGCTGGAAATTTATCTTCCTTCTTCGGAACAGGCTTACGACGAAATGGACGGAAAGATTACCTGGCGAGTGCAATTTCGCAAAGGGTATCACCCCCAATCAAAACGAGGTGTAACAACGCTGATTGAAGTAGTTTTCGATAAGAAACAGATCGCTTCCACGTAATTGATTTCCCGTGTCATTTATTCCACTGCAGGAATTGTCGCGGGAGTTTCGGCATCCATTTGATGATGCCCTCCCTGGACGAGCTTTTTGGTCATCAACAATTCAACAACCAGCATCGCGATGAATAACAGTAACAGCATCGGCCAGATTTCTATTCCGCCACTGGCATCAGCAATCGAAGCGAGCATTTCATCTGAGTTTCGTTGCCAGGTAATCTCGTAAGATTTATTGAGACTTTCTACATCTGCTTCGTTCAGTCGATCTAAATTAGATTCACTCCTGGGTGCATAAACGCTGAACGGTACTTCAAGAGGGACTTGCTGTTTGGCAAAATTGATTACCATGCAACCGGGGTGAAATGTGTAAATTCCCGATAGCCGAGGCGGTTGCAAGACCCATTGAATTCGGTTTCTGCTGCCCGTGCGTTGAGCATAATGCGGTGTTTCATTCGGGCCCGTCACCTTAATCTTTAACGGCTGACAAGGTAATGATCGCACTACAAGTGGATGATTAAGTTCCACATTTCTGCTGGAAGCTGTTTCTGATAACCCCATTACCAGTTCATGCAGAAAAGGGACGAATGCGCGTTGCCTGATTAAATCGTTACCAACCCCATCAAACGAAATAGTGCTGGCGAGTATCTGACCGCGTCCGACATAACGCCTTAAAAACAGCGGAGCATTCGACTGCAGGCGGGCATCGACGGTGATCGAAGAGAGTAAAGTCTCAGCCTCCTTCTTTTTCGTAGTTTTCTTTTTATCGTTTGGCGGTTCCGAGATTTTAAGTTTCCAGTATTCACTGACAAGAACATCGGCCAGGTCACTGGTTTTTGATTCACGAAATCGTTGCAACCAGCCGGCTGAAAAAGTAGTGAGGTCAATTTTTTCTTCCAGTTTTTGATTTTCCGTATTCACCACCGATTCATACCAAGCAGGAATAACCTGCTGCTTTTGCTCTTGCCATTGCGAGACGATTTTTTGGAGATCGTCTTGTTTGATATGACCATCGGGGAGAAAAACAACCGTTCCGCCCTAGAGAAGAAAGTCGGTCAGTTTCGTCCAGAAGGGGATCTGCTGTTCTTTGGTTTGCTCTGCCAATTCAGATGTTGCGATAAGAAACAACACGCGTGTCTGTGTCAAATCCTGTTCAAGAATTTCAGCGTAAT
>JAJRTM010000209.1 GCA_024278285.1 Planctomycetota bacterium | reverse complement strand
TACGCAGATTTCACTCACATTTTTGGTGATGAATTTAGCAGAAGCGTTACGGCGTTTCCGCCTGCAATCAATTATCCGCCGCTGCCTCACCCCGCCAGCCTGTCACCGCCAGCAAGCGGCTGCGTTGATGAGCCTGGCTTGTTAATAATCTCAGTCCAAATAAATAAATCCAAGCCCCATGATTTTTTCGAAAAATATAAAACGTTTTTTTTCGTCCAGCCTCAGATAACTTTATCAGCAAGCCCTATTTATATGACACATAGCCTTGTAGCACTCATTGTCCGGTTATCGTGGTACGCACAGCGTACCCTACGGTTAATAGAGCAGATATTGCTTGCGGCGAGTTCGAAAAGCTTCCAGTTCTGTTTTGTAATCGGCTTGAATACGCTCAATCGGCTTCCCGGCTCGTAGTGACTCGTAAGTGTATTTGTGGGAAAGTAGTCGGTTTAATGAATCGGTTTTCCATTCTTTGGGATACATTAACCGCAGTGTGTGAGCCAGTTCTAAACCGGTTTTCAGAGGATGGAATGTCTTTCGATTTGTAATCACGAAGTTCACGCCGTCGCATTGTTCATTATTGAATTTACTTGAATCTGGTGTGAAACGGATCGGCACAAAACGAATCCCCGCTAACCTCGCAGTATTCAATTTGTGGGCAAGTTTGACTCCATCGATGTACGGGGCCCCAATAATTTCAAAAGGTGTATCGGTGCCTCGTCCGACTGAAAGATTGGTTGTTTCCAATAGTCCGATACCGGGGTAAAGTAACGCTTGAGTGAGGCACCGCATATTCGGTGACGGGTTGATCCAGGGCAAGCCGGTTGCATCGAAGAAACTGTTTCGATTCCAGCCTTCAATCTTGATGATTTTCAGATCGAGATTCAACTTCAATTCCGCATTGAACATTTTCGCCAACTCCCCCGTGGTCATGCCATGGCGTACTGCAATGCGATGATAACCGACAAACGATTCACTCCCCGCATCAAGCACCGGACCTTGCACATCAATACCGTTGATCGGGTTCGGGCGGTCTAAAATAACAACGCGAATGTCGTGCTTCGCAGCCGCTTGCATCACGTTTCCCATGGTCGAAATATAGGTGTAAAATCGAGTGCCGATATCTTGGATGTCGAACACGAGCGTATCAATCCCAACAAGCATTTCGTCAGTCGGGATGCGAGTTTTTCCGTAGAGGCTGTGAATTTTCAAGCCGGTGCTGGTGTCGCGGGCATCGTTGATTTTTGCCACATCGAGCCTTCCTTCAAACCCATGTTCCGGGCTGAATAACGCTACCAATTGCACATTTTTGGCTTCACTCAATAACTGCACCGTACTGATCCATTGACGATTGATGCCGGTATGATTGGTAACTAGCCCGACACGCTGCCCGCTTAGTTGTTTGAAATGATCCCGCTGAAGGACATCGATACCGGTGAGGACGTCGCATTGTTTTGAGCGATGAGCCTTGTTCTGAGTCACTTGCGAAAAAGCTGTCGATGGTGTCACGCTCAGGCAGATCGCAATGATCGTTATTCGACAAGAGACAGAATTAAAATTCATCTGACCGTTTACTCTCTGGAAAAATAAATGAAACAGCATAACCGATTGCGAATGTTGTCAGCGAACCAATAATCGCGTACCAGGGCCAGGCGATTTGTGTCATAAACTTCACGGCGACAAGAACACCAACCCCCGCAACCAATCCAATTAACGCACTTCGTTGTCCGACACGTTTGGTGAACACGCCGAGTGAAAAGATGCCGAGCAGTATGCCTGCGGAGAATCCTGCAATCGCGAGTGCATCGCCAATCACACTTCGAGAAAGATAACTGGCTGCGATGCCGACTATAATTTGAATGATGCCGAAACCGACTGTCAGAAGGCGACTGACCCGCAACAGGTGCATTGGAGTTGGCTCTGCTTTTAATGCGGGGCGATACAGATCATTCACCGCAGCGGAAGCCGACGAATTCAGCGAACTCGATAACGTAGACATCGCCGCCGAAAAGACCGCAGCGAGAGTGATGCCGACCAGTCCGACCGGCAAGTGATCCACAATAAACGTGGCGAACACTTCGTCATTGCGATCAAACGTTGTCTCCGGCGAAACGTTCGCATAGAAACAAGATAATGCTATCCCTAGAAATAGAAACAGTGCAAATTGAACGAACACAACAAACCCGCTGGCGATGATGGCCCGCCTTGCGTCTGCTTCACAGCGACTGCTTAAATAACGTTGCACCATCATTTGATCGGTGCCGTGTGTTCCGAGTGAAAGCGCCGCCCCGCCGAATATTCCAGCCCAGAAGGTGAACGGTTTTGTGTAATCGAAACTGAAATCAAACAGACGCAATTTATCGTGTGCTTGAGCATAAGTTCCCAATTCCTGCCAACCGCCGGGGAGTAGTTTGACGATAATCAGCCCGGCTGCAATTCCCCCCGCCATGTAAACGACAAACTGAATGCAATCGTTCCAGACGACTGCTTTCATTCCCCCGAAAAAGGTGTAAATGATTGTTGCGATTCCGATCAACACAATGCACAGTGCTAAATCAAGCCCGATCACTTTTTCCAATACAATCGCTGTCAGAAAAAGCCGCAGTCCATCACCCAGGTTGCGTGCAACAAGAAACAGTATCGATGCGGTCTGTTTGGTTGCCCCGCCGAAACGTTTATCAAGAACTTCGTAAGCGGTAAACATATTCCCGCTGAAATAGTGAGGCAGCAGCACGACGGTGACAATAATTCGCCCGATGATAAAACCGAACGTCAATTGCAGAAATCGCAAATCGCCCCCGGCTGCAAACGCGATTCCGGGTACACTCAAAAAAGTCGCGGTACTTGTTTCGGTCGCGACAATTGAACCAAGAATCGCCCACCACGGCAAATCTCGTCCACCCAGAAGATAGTCCGATAAATCTTTCTGACCACGCCCAATCCATAATCCAAACAGGACCACCGCGGCGATGTAAACCAGAACGATAACCAGATCGATTGTCGGAATCGCCAGTTCGTACAAAGGGATACTCCAGGAAATATTTAAGCAAATTTAACAGGATATTTTCAGGCGAGCCAGGGGTGTTAACCCCCTGGTAACTCTGCTGTTACTTTGCCCATAGTCAATTTACATTCGAAAGCTGCCAGGGTCATCACTGACCCGGCTCGCCTACCAATTCAATCGGCATCAACCGTATCTTGCGTATCAATTTCAAGTGGCCCTTTTATTTCGTCCATTTCCACCTCGGGAAGGGACATAACTTTTATCAGGCAGAAGGTGACCATACAAAGTACGGTCCCAATTGAAACAATCATCATTACCCAGCCGGCTGGTTCCATGAGAGATTTCCTGTGAAGTTAATTATTGATTGAATATACCTGAGTGTAGGGGGCCGCTGTTCGGACCACGATTGATAACAAAATGCTCCTTATGGTCCGCACAGCAGACCCTACATCAATCATC
>JAJRTM010000208.1 GCA_024278285.1 Planctomycetota bacterium | reverse complement strand
GCCTTCCACGAGGAAATAATACGAGCAGCGGGTAATTCGCGTTTGATGTCTGCGTGGTGTGCGTTGCGTCCGCAGTTGGAATTATGGCTCGCTGGAATGCACCGTAATCATAGCGCGGTCACTGCGCAAACATGTGAAGAAACAGTGCGAGGGCATCAGCAGTTGTTGGAGACTTTGCAATCTGGCGATTCAGAAAAAATGGAACACCTGATGCGTGAACATGTCACCGGGTTCAAAGCCTATTTCACCACGGGGCATGCGGCTCAGAGTGAGGCAATCGAAATGAGAACAGAAGGAGAAGCGACGTGCTGAATATTATCAGAGTCTCAACAATGTTTGCCGGAGCTTTTTTCTTCCTGATTGCGATCCAGGCGGAACTTTGTTTCGCAGAAGAAGTACGTTTTAACGAGCAGGTGCGTCCGATATTGGCAGAGTATTGCCTGCATTGTCATGGGACAGATCCTGATACGCGGGAAGCGGGTTTACGATTAGATATTAAACCTGTTACGGAAGATCACATTATCGTTCCCGGGAAACCAGATGAAAGCGAACTGTTTTTGCGACTTGTTTCTGATGAAGATTTGAAGATGCCCCCGGCTGATTCTGGAAAAACATTGAACGCGAAACAGATTGCGATACTTCGAGAATGGATTCAACAAGGCGGAGAGTACGAAAAACATTGGTCGTTTGAATCGATCAGAAAACCGAAATTGCCCGCCGCCCAGAAGTTGGCAAAAACCGAGATTGATCGATTTATTCTGGCTAAGTTACAAAAGAAAAGTCTTACCCTTTCGCCAGCGGTTTCGCGTGAGCAACTGATCCGTCGAGCTACGTTTGATTTGATTGGCTTGCCCCCCACCTGGAAACAGGTGCAAGCGTTTGTGAACGATCCATCGGAAGATGCGTTTGAGAAAGTGGTTGATCGGTTATTGGCATCGCCACAATACGGTCCGCGTTGGGGGCGACATTGGCTTGATATTGCTCGTTACGCCGACACGCATGGCGGGAGTGCGATCGGGTTTGTTCGATTTCCATTTTCCTACACTTATCGCGATTATGTTATTAACTCTTTTAATGAAGACAAGCCGTATCATCAATTTGTGAAGGAACAATTGGCTGCTGATCAACTGGGGCTTGCAGAGAATGATCCTGCGTTGGCTGGGCTCGGTTTTCTCACTGTTGGTATGCAGTTCCGAAATCCGCATGATAAAATTGATGACCAGATCGATGTGATCAGTCGGGGACTGCTCGGTTTAACGGTTGCCTGTGCGCGGTGTCACGATCATAAATTCGATGAGATTTCCACCAAAGATTACTATTCCCTTTATGCAACACTGGCCAGTAGTCACTCGCCGGACCTGCTTCCTTTGGTTGGAAAGCCGAAGGATTCCCCGCAGTATCAAGGCTACAAAAAAGAATTAAAAAAACGGCAGGAAACGCATGACGACATGGCTCGTGACCAAACCGCGGTGATGCGAAGCCGCTTGAAAATGCAGGTCGGTGCGTACCTGAAAGAGCTAGCCAAAGGGACGCCGGAGCAGGATCTTTCGACGACCTTTCTTTCCTATCGAACGGACGAAGTTCGACCGCTGGTGCTGGAATTCTGGCGTCAATATCTAGCCGGGTTAACGGAAGAAGATGCTGTGTTTGGCCCGTGGAAAAAACTCTCTCAACTGGACGCAAAAGATTTCCAGAAGCAATGTACAACGTTGATTGAATCGCTGGTAAAAGAAAATGGCGATCCTGCCAAATGGCCTGCGATGCACACATTGAATACGACTACTCCCAAATGGAATCCGCGCGTGCTGGAGGCTATCACGAAGAAAAAACCGAAATCGTTGATGGAAGTCGCCGATGCGTATGGTGATCTTTTTGCGCAAGTGCATCAACAGTGGTTGAAAAGTTTGATCGCGACATCGCTTGAAGCGGTTGAGGGGGTCACTGTTATTCCCGATGAAAACATTAAACATCTGGAAGTCAACAGTGCGATCAATCGGCAGTTGAGAAAACATCTTTACAAACCGGGAACGCCTACCGCGATGAAAGAAGAGATCGCAGTCATATTATTGAACCGTCCGATTTGTGATAAGGTGCGCGGGCTCAAGGGAGCGATACAAGCTCTGCATCTCGCTTCGCCTGGATCACCTCCACGGGCGATGGCGATCCAGGAAGAAAAACAGACAGAAGTTTTTTACGTCTTTCGCAGAGGCAACCCGATCGATCGCGCTGACCCGGTGCAGGCGAAGTTCCTTACCGCGTTGTCTGAGCAAAAGGAGACCTCCTTCTCTGCCGGGAAAAGAAGACTGGAACTTGCCAATGCCATTGTCGATCCTGCTAATCCGTTAACAAAGCGGGTGATTGCCAACTGGATTTGGCAACATCATTTCGGTCGCGGACTGGTTCGCACTCCAGACGATTTCGGCACACGGGGGGATCCTCCCACGCACCCGAAGTTACTTGATTATCTGGCTGTGACGTTTCAGGAAGATGGCTGGTCGATAAAAAAAATGCACAAACGGATCATGCTTTCTGCGGTGTATCAACAAGGTTCAATCGAAAGTGGTGATGCCAGAAAAACCGATCCCGATAACAAACTGCTCTGGCGAATGCCTAGAAGAAAGTTAGACCTCGAAGCGATGCGGGATTCCATGCTGGCTGTTTCGGGCGAATTGAACCCCGGCCTTGGCGGTAAACCGTTCGATCTCTACACGAAAAAAGCGATCCCCCGGCGAACCGTTTACGGATTCATTAACCGCGATATCGTCTCCAGCCTGGCAAGTACATTCGATGCTGCCAACTCGAGCACATGCACCGCAAAAAGACCAGACACAAACGTTCCTCAGCAGACATTGTTCGCGTTGAATTCGGATTTCATTCAAGATCGGTCTGTCACTTTAACAACAATGAAGGGATTTGTTTCTGCCAAGAGTGATGCGAGTCGCGTTCAGTTTCTGTATGGACGAATTTTTTCCCGATTGCCACGACCAGAAGAAATTGAACTCGCAATCAATTACGTTCAATCACAGAATCAGGAATCCAAAACAACCCCCTGGCAACGATTTGCACACGCCTTACTTGCCTCTAATGAATTCGTTTTTGTGGATTAAGGAACTTGTTGCAATCTTGTAGGGTCCGCTGTGCGGACCGTTGAGAAAGTAAACGTATCCATCACTGGCCCGCACAGCGGACCCTACGAATTTGTGGATTAAATTATGAACAATCAATATCATTTTTCGCGACGTCGTTTCCTGCAACGCAGTGGCATGGGAGTTGGCGCGTTGGCGCTGACAGACCTTCTTCGCAAGGAAAGTTTCGCCTCTGATTCGCTCACCCATTTTCCGGGCAAAGCGAAGCATGTCATCCATATCTTTTTGAATGGGGGGATGTCGCAGGTTGATACGTTCGATCCGAAACCGGAATTGACCAAACGAGCCGGGCAAATGCTTCCGTTCGAAAACCTGAAGACGGAACGCAAAACCGGCGTCGCACTTCCTTCGCCCTTCAAGTTCAAAAAGCACGGGGAAAGCGGCATTCCGATCAGCGATCTTTTTCCACATTTATCACAATGTGCAGACGAACTCGCGGTTATCCGCTCGATGCACGTTGAATTGCCCAGTCATGAAATGTCGTTGATGCTGATGAACTCTGGTCACCAGCGACTCGTGCGGCCCAGTTTTGGCTCGTGGCTCACGTGGGGAATGGGAAGTGAAAATCAGAACCTGCCCGGTTTCATCGCCCTTTGTCCCGGCGGTATGCCGGTCGGCGGGGCAGCCAATTGGCGTTCTGCATTTTTGCCCGGCGTCTATCAGGGGACTCATGTTGATACGTCGATTACCGATCCGAAAAAGCTGATCAAGCATGTTCGCAACACTCGCTTAACTCAGCAGGAACAGAAAGATCAATTCGATTTATTACGCAAACTGAATGCGAATCATCTTGCCAATCGTCCCGGTGAAAATGCGTTGGAGTCGCGCATTCATTCGTTTGAATTGGCCTACCGAATGCAGATTGAAGCAACCGATGCGTTTGACGTCCAACAGGAGCCAGACCACATCATCAAAATGTACGGGGAAGGTCCACAGAACCGTCAGTTATTGATGGCAAGACGGCTTGTGGAACGGGGAGTAAGATTCGTTCAAACCTGGCACGGCAACAGTCAGCCTTGGGACAGCCATTCAAACATTAAACATACGCACCGCGTGGTTGCGAATCAATGTGATCAGGGAATTGCGGCGTTGATTATGGATCTGAAACAACGTGGTCTTCTCGATGAAACACTCATTTTATGTACGGGAGAATTTGGACGGACTCCCGCGGTCGAGATGGGAACGGGCGGCACGGGAGCTTCTTTGGGGCGTGATCACAATCACTGGGGGTTTTCACTTTGGCTCGCTGGCGGCGGCATTAAAGGAGGCACCATTTACGGGGCAACTGACGACTTCGGATTCAAAGCGGTTGAAAATCCTGTTTCCGCCCACGACTTGCACGCAACGATGCTGCACCTGCTCGGTTACGATCACGAAAGATTCACCTACCGCTTCGCCGGCAGAGACTACCGTTTGACTGATCTATTCGGCAACGTGGTGAAAGAGGTCATCGCGTAATCAATCGCGAATCGGATCAATCAGACCGGGATGCAAACAAGGCCGCTTAGAGAGTTATTGACTTTAACAGTTAAGGGAGAATGGCTATGCGAAAGAATTATCAAAGATGTTTGCTAATTCTGAGTTTTGTTGTTTTAACATCGGTAACTGCCACTGCAGAAGAAAAGAAAGTTCCCTGGTCTGCGACTCAAGCAACTGGAAAACCTGATTCGCTCAAAGCAGGCGATCAGAAAACTGCCTGGGCGACATTGGAAAAGAGTAAGGGAGACGAATGGCTTAAACTGGAATACCTGAAACCAGTCCAGGTGCAAGCGATTCGCATTCATGAAAATTTCAACCCGGGTGCTATCAGCAAGATTATAGCATTCAAGGCGGATGGAGCAGAAGTTTTGGTCTGGGAAGGTGTTGAGCCTGTCAAAGATGCACCAAATATTTTTGAAGTGAAGATGAAAACAGATGTTGTCTCCCAGGCGATCAAGATATACCTCGACACAAAGCGAATTAGTGGGTGGAACGAAATAGATGCCGTTCAATTACTTGCACAGGATGGTTCCACGCAATGGGCAACTGCGGCAACCGCGAGCAGTGCCTATTCTTCCAGACACAGTAATAGAGAAGTCCGAAAAATCACCTGGGAAAGCCTTCCTCCTTCGGTGGTTAAAACTGTTCCTCAAGCAGGAAATGATCAAGTCGATCCTGCCCTCAAAGAAATCTCAGTCACTTTCAGCAAAGAGATGCTCACAGATCGTATGTGGGCAGTTTGTCAGGTCTCCAACGAAACGTTCCCCCAAACAGGGAAAAATATTCATTACCTGAAAGATAAAAGAACGTGCGTTATTC
>JAJRTM010000207.1 GCA_024278285.1 Planctomycetota bacterium | reverse complement strand
TGTATTATGCTCTGGCTTGGCGGCGGGGCGGCTCAGATTGATACGTTCGATCCGAAACATCAATCGACAGATAACTCCAAAGATCCCGGCAGCGATTACGCCGCGATTGATACCGTCGTCCCCGGCGTTCAAGTCAGCGAGCATTTGAAGCAGACCGCGAATTTGCTTGATCGTTGTGCGTTGGTGCGCACGCTGCATCACGACGAAATCGATGAACACGCAGCCGCTTCGTATCGCATGCACATCGGTCGCCGCACAAGTGGTACGATCATTTATCCTTCCTTGGGATCGGTCGTGACGCATCGCAAGGAAAAACTTTCGAACAAGGTGCCTTCTTACGTGTTGATGGGATATCCCAGCCCCGGCAGGCAACCCGGTTTTCTCGGACCGCAGCACGGTTTCGTTTATTTGACCGATACAGAATCTGGCCCCAAAGGGTTATCTCGCCCGACAAGGATTACCAAAGAACGACTCAAACGCCGGGAAGATGTCCTGCAAAAACTGGCATCGATTTATTCTCGTGATCATAAAATCGACAGCCAGATCGCCGCCTACATGGCAGCCGCAGAACAGGGCAGAGATTTGGCGGGTCCGGAATTTATGAGCGTGTTCGATTTGCAGCAAGAGCCAAGCGATTTGCGGAATCAGTACGGCGGAGAATTCGGACAACGCTGTTTGCTGGCTCGCCGGTTGATTGAACGGGGAACCCGATTTGTCGAAGTCTCCTTCAATCTCACGTTCGTCAACGGCACCGGCTGGGATACTCACAACGAAGGGCAACTGAAGCAGCATCTGCTGATTCAAGGTCTCGATCAGGCCTTCGCGACACTCTTGAAAGATCTCGAACAGAAAAAACTGCTAGATAAAACGCTTGTGGTCATCGCGACCGAATTCGGTCGCCCCGCCAAGTTCGATGCCGGCGGCGGGCGCGGGCATCACGCCAAAGCGTTCTCGGGCGTTCTGGCAGGAGCCGGATTAAAAACCGGGCAGGCAATCGGGCAGACCGACGAGCTGGGCGAGCTGCACGTTTCGGGCCCCAAAATTTCCGTCCCCGACTGGTTCGCCACCATTTATGCAGCGATGGGCATTGACTACACCAACGAAATGTACGCCGGCGACCGCCCCGTCCCCCTCACCGACGGTGGCAACGCGATTGCAGAACTGTTTTCTTAGAATACAGATCATCCAATTCACAGTGCGGCATAGCTGCAACCAAACATAATTTACCGCAGAGTTCGCAGAGAGACCCAGCACGGCTGGTCTGTTCTGACGCCGTAGCCAAAAACTGCTTTTCTAATATTTGCGAACCGTTCGTAAACTTTTACCGTTAGTAATACAGAGGAAAAAAGAGTTTCTTTCTGCACAGTGTAGCTGGAATTAAAAAACAGTCGCCCTGAAATATGAAAAGAGGTCTTTGCCATTTTCTGTTTTCGTGTTTTTCGATACTTTCGTGGTCAATTCAAAATTGTCTTGAAAAGAACTGTTGTGGGATAGAACTTAAATCTTAAAGAACCA
Organism: Planctomycetota bacterium; assembly: GCA_024278285.1. Lineage (GTDB taxonomy): Bacteria > Planctomycetota > Planctomycetia > Planctomycetales > Planctomycetaceae > Rubinisphaera. The sequence goes on along the minus strand of JAJRTM010000207.1, from coordinate 2,140 downwards.
CGAAAGAAACGAAAAACACGAAAGAAAAATCGTTTAACGGCAAGCCGAAGGCGACTGCGTAAACAGGTCTGCTTGATTGGAAGATGTTGAACCGCGAATGAACGTAAATTGACGCGAATCAATTTTCAGGCATGGTTTCTGTTCCATATTTCTTCTCCCTTGGTCTCTTCTAATCTTCGTGGTGGAAAACAAAAACAGGTAACCAAGGCATCGATATTTAACTCGTATGTCTCATTGATGTTCTGTTCTCGCCTTGAAATGATTTACGCAAGTGTCGTAAACTTTTAACGTTAATAGCATAGGCGAGTGGCCCCGGTCACTTTAGTGGTTGGGTGCCGTCGGGCACAAGATGGCGTGTCTGCGGATGCGTTGAATGTGCAGTGTGGAAGCCAGGGCAGTGGACTGTTGAATATAGTTTGTTCCGGGATTGTAGCCCACGTGCCCGCGTGAGCTTGATCAGGTTTTAATCTGAGAACTCCACTATTTGACATTAAGGGTATATCGCTCTAGCCCCATACTTTTTAGGTTATGGGTGATTTGTTGGACTCGATCATTGGAAGCAATGCAACGAAAAATACAGGAGACAACCGTTCCTGTAACAATGGTTGCAACTTGCGAAACTCTTCTTGGTAACTGAAAATGCTTCAGATCGGCGAAAAACTCTTCATCACTACAGCATTCACCATATTTATTCTGTTGGTACAAGAATTCAATTCCACGAAGATCAATGCTCCATTGGTAATCAAATGGGCCGTAAAATTCCCGTCGATGCACAACCCAGAATCGGGTTTCATCCATCAAAACCCCAAAATCAGGGTGCTTATCTTCTGGCTCGCAAGGCACGAATTTGTTTAGACCTATCTAAATAAAGAGTGACGAAAAATGGTAACACAGAGACGCCCACATGTATTGTGGAATGATTTGGGGCGAATTTGATTTAAACTCTGCTCAACAAAAACCTGCAAAACTGGCCGAAAATATTGTCGCTAGCATCGCCAGAGAGTGGAAAATGGGTTCACAATTCGTCCAGACTCCGGCGAGTGTAGCTACGTCCTGTTTGATTCCGGCTATACCAGGCGATGAATGACTCGATACTATTCTCTGGGACGATGCTCATTTCCAATGGACGTCAATTTTAGTGACTTAGACCAGAATGAATCAACCTCGTTAAATTTTTCCAAGAACCAGCTAAAAATTGTCTTTCTTATTCGATTTCGCTTGACAGAAATTGCTCTGGACAACATAAAATCAACATTTATACCATTCGGCTTCAGCACAGTCATTAGCGACTACTGTTTGAAAATACGAACTTGGAACTGATTCATTAAGAGAGAAGTTATTTAGTGGCGTTTACGTTGAAGAATAAACAGGTACTGTCAGTAGCCTTGTCGTGTGATTTCCACACCCTGGCGAGCCTCTTTGCAAAAAAGAGAGTCCTTCTGGCTAAGCCTGAAAATTATTTTTCGGAAATTGGCTATCTGTTTTGCTTGCCTTCGGTGACCGCCTGATCTATTTTTTGTACCAGGACGATAGAAGCAGTTTCTGTCGTGAAGTGATGTCAGCTTTTAGTGTTGCGATGAAGAGGAATTTTATTATGACAGGAGTCATTCGGACCATCGAATTAGAATTCAAAGACGTTGGCTTGGAAGATGAAGAGTTCATGAGCAATTATGACCCCTTTGCTATAATCGAAGATGGAATTGAAGACGATTTCGATGATGATGATGATGATGACGATGACGATGACGACGAATTTGAAGATGACTTCGATGATGATCTTGACGAAGATGAACTCGACGAAGACTTTGATGACGATTTGGATGACGATCTAGAAGATGATGATGATGACTTAGTAGATGACGATTTTCTGGATGACGATGAGATACTCTAAGAAGGGCCGAATAATGCCTGTCTCTCATGGTAATTTCCGTGTTCGTTTTGTACGAATAGAGCTTCTCGGCATAAGTGAACCTCTATTAATTCAAATTAAAAAAGGGGCACAGACATTCGGAGTCTGTCTCGTTTGAGCATGCTGTTATAAAGGCAGACAAGAATGTCTACCCTCCGCTGAATAGTTACCTGAGAAAATAAATAAATGCTTGAACTGGCAGAAAAAATCGAAGCCGCTTGTGAAGCAATT